>JAZOTK010000082.1:0-2346 GCA_045657605.1 Clostridia bacterium | reverse complement strand
TTTGCAATATCAGAAAGCGAAAGTTCTTTGTTATAGTTCTGCATTATATATTCCTTTGCCGCATAAAGACTTTCGGTCAGATTCATACTTTTATAACGTGAATCATTTTCCCACTCCCGTTTTACGGTACGTGAAAGATGTACGAACATTTCGAGCAGCAGAAGGTAAATAAGAAAATCATTCCAGGACTCCTGTTTTTCGTGTTCACGCATAATCTTCTGCAGGATACCCAAAATATCATTTTTAGGTCCGGGATTCAGCGTTATATATGCACTTTTTTCCAAATCGCGGATTTTGTCAATATAATCTTCAAGACCGGATAAATTACTGAGCAGGTGAGTTTTTTCAGCAGAATCGCGGTCGCTTCCAACGAAGGTAAAGCTGAGCATAATAACCTCGCAGGAAGCTGAACGCACCTCAAACTTATGGCGACACCCGGGTTTGATTATAACTATATTATGTGGTGAAAGGGAAATTTCACTTCCTGAAATACGTAAAGTGGCAGTCCCTTTTTTTATATACACCAGCTCGTAGTCGTCGTGAATATTTTCTTCCATAGCCCACGAGGTATCGTGGATTTTTTCGAGAGATTTTACAATTACGGGGAAGTATGCCGGGCCTGAGATAGAGTCATTCCAAGCCTGAGGCAAAAGCAAATTATCCATAAGCTCCTCCTGATTATCATTGTTTTATATAAAACTCCAATATAATTGTATAATTATTTTTGTCGAATGTCAATAGTTTCTTAAAAAAATTTAAAAAAAATATTGCCTTATTTGGATTTTTGTTATATAATATATATTAACTAATATTTAATTACACAAGTACGGAGGAATGTTCAATGAATATTTTCAAGTTGAAAGAAATGACAGCTGAAGAAAAACAGAAAATAATGAAACGTGCCGAAACGGATATTACATCTCATATGATAATTGCAAAAGAAGTATCTGACGATGTAAAGAAAAGAGGAGATGCGGCACTTCTTGATTACACCGAAAAATTTGATAAAGTACGTCTTGCTCCCGATAAAATCAAGGTAACTCCCGAAGAAATAGAAGAAGGCTATGCAAGACTTGACCTCAAAACACGTGAGGCTATTGAATATGCCGCTAAAAATATAAAGGATTTCCATTCCAAACAGATGCCCGAAGAAATGTGGTTCACAGAAGTGGACAAGGGTCTTATGGTAGGTGAAAAGACAACACCTATAGTTGATGTTTGTCTTTATGTTCCGGGCGGTAAAGGAAGCTTCCCGTCCGTACTGCTGATGCTGGGTATTCCTGCTGTTGTAGCAGGCGTTCCCAAAATAGTAGTAGTAACACCTCCCAATGCTCAGGGTAATGTAGATGATGCAATTCTTACAGCGGCTAAAATAATCGGTATTACCGAGATTTATAAAGTAGGCGGTATTCAGGCGGTAGCGGCTGTGGCGTACGGCACAGAGACAGTACCGAAATGTCATAAAATAATTGGTCCCGGTAACTCGTATGCAACAGCGGCAAAACGTGTGCTGGCAAATTATATTGACGCAGGACTTCCTGCAGGTCCCAGCGAATCCATTATACTTACAGACGAAAATTCCGATCCTGAAAAGGTTGCACTTGACTGGATGATAGAAGCAGAACACGGTCCTGATTCGGCGGCACTTTTCGTAACACACAGCAGAGAGCTGGTTGACAAGGTTCTGCCTATAGTAGACCGTCAGCTCGAAAAATTAAGCGAAAGACGCCGTGAATTTATAAAAACCAATTTCTCTACATACGGCGGTGTTATTATAACAGATTCTCTTGAAGAATCAATAGATTTTGTAAACGACTATGCGCCGGAACATATGGAAGTAATGACAGCTGAGCCTTTTGCGGTTCTGCCGAAAATAAAAAATGCAGGCGAAATTTTACTTGGTGATTATACTCCCATAACACTTTGTAACTTCCTGCTCGGTCCCAACGCCATTCTTCCTACGGGACAGTTCGCAAAAACCTATTCAAGCGTATCGGTGTTTGATTTCCTGAAACGCTCATCCATAGGATATGCAACAAAAGCAGGATTTGAAGCGGTAAGAGATAAAGCTGATCTGTTTGCGACAGTAGAAGGCTTTGACTCACACGCTCTTGCAGTAAGAGAAAGAAAATAAACCGAAAGGGGTTATTTGAAATGATAAAGGTTACAAGAAAAACAACAGAATCAGTTATGACGGTTACCGTATCACAGGGACCGGTTGCGGCGGATTACAGAAAAAAGATAAATACGCCTCATCCTTTCCTCAGCCACATGATAGAACATATCGTATGGAGAAGCGGACTTAATATAACCACAGAAGTAAACCTCGGTGATTTCTTCCTGATG
>JAZOTK010000081.1:0-2797 GCA_045657605.1 Clostridia bacterium | reverse complement strand
CTGCAGCGGGAATCCGGGCAGAGGCGGATACGGTGTTATACTTAAATATAACGGTATAGAAAAAGAAATTTCCGAAGGATTTGAGATTACTACAAATAACCGTATGGAACTTATGGCGGTTATAGTCGGCCTTAATATGTTGAAATATCCCTGCAAGGTGAAGCTTTATTCAGATTCAAAATATGTAGTGGACTCTATTGAAAAAGAATGGGTGTATGGTTGGCAGAAAAAAGGCTGGAAAAAATCCGATGGGAAACCGGCATTAAACCGTGACCTGTGGGAACAGCTTCTTCCGCTGCTTGCGACTCATGAGGTGGAATTTGTCTGGGTAAAGGGACACGACGGAAATGCCGGCAACGAACGCTGCGATAAGCTTGCGGTGGGTGCATATAATTCGGAAAACCTGAAAAGAGACGAAGGATTTACGGAATAAATATAATGGAGGCGTAAAGTTGTATATCAGTAAAGATGAGGTAATGCGATATCTTGGATATAAGGGCGGCACGGTGGAGCAGGAGCTGGATGATATGATTGAATCCGCCATTGCCGAAATAACCGAAGTGGCGGCTGTAAGGTCGGTGTTCCGTATTTTTGATATAGATAGAGATATGAATCTTAGCGGAAGTGTCTGTCGTCTTGAAGGCAGGGATATAGCAAAGCATCTTAAGGGGTGCAGTAAATGTGTGCTTATGGCGGTAACGCTGGGAATGGATGTAGAAAATTTAATCCGCAAAGCACAGATTTCTGATATGGCAAAAGCTCTTATTCTGGATGCGGCGGCAACGGCTGCTGCAGAAAGCGTATGCGATGAACTTGAGGCGGAGATTGCGAAAGAGTATCGCTATATTACATCAAGATTTTCGCCGGGATACGGTGATATGCCTCTTAAAATGCAGAAAAGCATTGCGGCGGTGCTTGATACGGCAAGAAGAATCGGGCTTACGGTTACGGACACCGATATTCTGTTGCCGAGGAAATCCGTAACGGCGATAATAGGTATTTCGGAGAATGAGATAAATAAAAGGAAAAGAAGCTGCGAAAGCTGTAATTTAAAAGAAACGTGCAGTTTCAGAAAAGAGGGGAAAGCCTGTGGAGAATAAATTTATACTGCTTGATGGTGCTATGGGAACGACCTTGCAGAAAAAAGGAATCAAACTGGGACAGCATCCCGATGTGCTGTCTGTGACAAATCCGGAGCTGATAACAGAAATTCACCGAAGTTATATAGAAAACGGCTCAGACATAATATATACGAATACTTTTGGTGCAAACGAATATAAACTTGAAGACTCCGGATATGATGTGGAAACCGTAATTTCGGCGGCACTGAAGGCAGCAAAAAAAGCTGCGGAGGGAACAGATACTAAAATAGCACTCGATATAGGTCCGATAGGCCAGCTTCTGGAACCGTCGGGAATCCTTAAATTTGAGGATGCATATAATATATTCCGCCGGCAGGTACTCTGCGGAGCCGAAAACGGTGCGGATATCATTGTGATTGAAACTATGACGGATTTATATGAGGTCAAAGCGGCTGTGCTTGCAGCAAAAGAAAACTGCAATCTGCCGGTTTTTGTTACAATGACCTTTGAAAAGAATCTGAGAACATTTGCAGGTTGTGATATTCCGGCGGCCGCAATGACTATAGAAGGATTGGGAGCGGATGCTATAGGAATCAACTGTTCTCTGGGACCTGACGAAATGTATCTTATGGCAAAAGAGCTGTGCAGATATACATCTCTGCCGGTTATAATAAAACCAAATGCAGGTCTGCCTAATTTTGAAAATAACGGCTATGATATTACCCCTGAAAAATTTGCCGAGTCTATGGAGAAAATAATTGATTTGGGTGTAAGCATAATCGGAGGCTGTTGCGGAACATCGCCGGAATATATAGCCGCACTTAAAAAGCTTACCGATGGGAAACAACCGAAAAAACGTATAGTTGAGAGCTTCAGCGGTGTTTGTTGCGGAAGCGGAAGTGTAATAATTGATCGTGCAAAAATAATAGGCGAGAGAATAAATCCGACAGGGAAGAAGCTGTTTAAACAGGCGCTTATAGAGGGTGATATGGATTATATTCTTCAGCAGGCAGTAACACAGACAGATGCCGGTGCGGATATACTTGACGTTAATGTAGGACTTCCCGAAATTAATGAAAAGGAAATGATGCTGAAGGTAATAAAAAATCTTCAGGCTGTGGTAAATGTACCGTTGCAGATAGATTCTTCAGACCCGCAGGTTATTGAGGCGGCATTGCGTGTATATAACGGCAAACCTATTGTAAACTCAGTAAACGGCGAGCAAAAGGTGCTGGATAAAGTCTTGCCTGCTGTAAAGAAATATGGAGCTGCCGTAGTGGGACTGACAATGGACGAGCGCGGCATTCCCGCATCGGCACAGGAGCGATTTGAGATAGCAGAAAAAATTCTGAAAAATGCACTTAAATACGGTATTAAAAAAGAAGATGTATATATAGACTGCCTGACGCTGACAGCATCTGCACAGCAGAAAGAGGTAGCGGAAACCTTAAAAGCGGTATCGGCTGTAAAAGAAAAGCTTGGACTTAAGACGGTTCTAGGAGTATCAAACATTTCTTTCGGCCTGCCAAACAGAGAGCTTATAAATCACAGCTTTCTGACGCTTGCACTGGCACATGGGCTGGATTTGCCGATTATAAATCCGAACATCGAAAGCATGACTGATGCGGTTGCGGCATTTAACGTGCTTTACAATATAGACAAAAATGCAGAAAATTATATCTCAAAATATTCGGATATAAAACCTGCAAAGCAGA
>JAZOTK010000080.1:0-6506 GCA_045657605.1 Clostridia bacterium | reverse complement strand
ATCTTCTTTTTTATATTTTCTTATAATCATTTCCGGCGCTCCTGCTTGCCAGCAAGATACTTTTTCTCAAACTCATCGTATGCCACTTTTTCCTCATCGGTTTCGGGAATTACCGGAAGAACTTTTGTCGGTTTTCCGTTCTCGTCAAGTGCCACAAATGTAAAATACGCTGTGAGTGCTATCTGCGGCTGGCTGTTTTTGTCAGTAATATTTTCATTTTTTACCGTTACACGTACCGTCATTGATGTACTGCCGACATAAACCATCTCGCCTGTGCAGGTAACGTAATCTCCCACACAGATAGGTTTGTAGAATATCAGCTCGTCCACCTTCACCGTAACTACATTCATTCTTGCGTGGCGTTGCGCAACCACGCCTCCACAGGTATCCATCATTTTCATAATTTCTCCCCCGTGGACGTTTCCTGACGGATTTGCCTGATGAGGCAGCATAATATCCGACAGCACCGACCTGGTTTCGCTTATAAGTCTGTATTCTCTCATTTTAAAACTCCGTTTTTATATTTTTAAATCTTCGGGTCTTTTATCGGTATAACCAAATTCATAGAGAAGTGCATCCACAATTCTCGCAGAAGCGTTTCCGTCACCGTATGGATTTGCCGCATGTGCCATTTTTTCATAAGCACTTTTGTCCGATAAAAGCTCGTTACCAAGCTTATATATATTTTCCTCGTCAACACCTGCAAGTTTTGCTGTTCCTGCCGCAATAGCTTCAGGTCGTTCGGTTTCGCTGCGGAGTACCAGAACCGGTTTGCCCAGTGCCGGAGCTTCCTCCTGAAGTCCACCCGAATCGGTCATTACCATATAACAGCGTTTCATCAGATTATGAAGTTCGTCAACATCTACGGGGTCTATAAGATGTATTCTGTCGTGTCCTGAAAGTATGCCGAATACCGTATCTCTTACCGCCGGATTAAGGTGTACGGGATAAATTATCTCCGTATCTTCAAAATCATTTACAAGACGGAGCATTGCCTTGCATATATTTTCCAGCGGAGCTCCCAGATTTTCACGTCTGTGTGCTGTTACCAGTATAACTCTTTTATTTGCAAAATCTACGTTTTTTATACGTTCATCTTTAAATTCGTAATTCTCGTCTACTGTATATTTAATTGCATCTATAACCGTATTACCGGTTATATATATCTTATCTTCGGATACGGTTTCTCTTAAAAGGTTGTCTTTATTCGCCTGTGTGGGAGAAAAATGGAAATCTGCAATAGCTCCCGTAATTTTACGGTTCATTTCCTCCGGGAATGGTGAATATTTATCATAGGTACGCAGGCCTGCTTCAACGTGGCCCACCTTAATTTTGTTATAAAAAGCCGCCATTGACCCTGCCAGGGTAGTTGTTGTATCTCCGTGAACCAGCACAACATCGGGTTTTGATTCCTGCATTACCTCATCAAGTCCATTCAGCGCTCTTGTGGTAATTCCTGCAAGGGTCTGTCTTTCTTTCATTATATTAAGGTCATAATCTGCCTTTATCTCAAACATATCCATAACCATATCAAGCATCTGTCTGTGCTGTGCTGTAAGGCAAACTATACTTTCTATGTTTTCATTTTTCTGAAGTTCAATAACCAGAGGTGCCATTTTTATCGCTTCCGGACGTGTACCGAAAACTGTCATAACCTTTAATTTTTTCATATCTATCCAGCCTTTCGCTTAATCCTGTTTATTATTTTCTTCTTCACGCATTTTTTGTTCTTCTTCACGAAGCTCCTGGCCTCTTTTATACATAAAACTCAAAGCCTGTACCGCTACCGGAAGAATAGCTATTATAAACAGTGCTCCTTTAAGGGGGCCTCTTGCCGCAATTACAATAGCACTGAGTCCGAGTAACATACTTGCCGAATAAAGAATTATTACTGTCTGTTTCTGATTAAACCCTATATCAATAAGTCTGTGATGCATATGTCCTCTGTCAGCTTCCATTATGGGTTTATGATTATACATTCTTCTGAGAATTGCAAATGCTGTATCAAATATAGGAAGTGCCAGCACAAAAAACGGTATTACAAATGCTATTAAAGCATAGCTTTTAAAAGCTCCCAGTATAGTGATACAACCCAGCACAAACCCTAAGAAATTCGAGCCGGTATCTCCCATAAACATTTTTGCCGGATTTGTATTAAACGGTAAAAATCCGAGACAGCAACCTACCAGTGCCGCAGAAATAAGCGCCGCTTCCATATTACCCATTATAACTGATATAAAAAGGATTGAGAGTGATGCTATCGATGACACTCCTGCCGCAAGTCCGTCCAGACCGTCAATTAAATTTACCGCATTTGTGATTCCGACTATCCACAGAACCGATATAATCTGTGAAAACGGTGTAGCAATATTTATTCTGCCTATAATCGGAAGTGTTAAAAATTTTATTGACAATCCGCAGATAACAGGTATACACGCCGCCACTATCTGCAACGGGAATTTTAATTTTGCCGGAAGCGGTTTTCTGTCATCAAATATGCCCATCGTCACCATTATTACAGAACCTATAAGGATACCTATCAGCTGTGGCTCTATCTGTATAAATACCAGAACGCTTACAACGAAACCGTAGAACATTGCAAGGCCGCCCAGTCTCGGTATCGGACGTCTGTGCATTCTTCTGTCGTCCCTAGGCACATCTACCGCACCTATTCTCCTTGCTATCACTTTTACAAAAGGGGTTGCTACAAATGTAAGCAGTACCGATACTGCCAGGATAAGCAATATACCGTTATTAATATACATACCGTTCACCTCAGTCCGTAATCAGTCCGACTTTCTTATAAACCTTGCGGAGTGTTTTGTTTGCAAGATAAGATGCCGTCTGCTCACTTTTTTTGTATATTTCCTGCAGATAATCCTTATTATTCATAAAATACTCATATTTTTCCTGTATAGGTTTAAGTGCCGATGCCACAGCCTCACCTACTGCAAGTTTGAACTCTCCGTAACCCTTGCCGGAAAACTCCGCCACGGTCTCTTCTATACTTTTGCCTGTTACTGCACCGTAAATTGCAATCAGGTTATTTATTCCGTCTTTACCTTCGCGGTAGGCTATTTCAGCCTCGCTATCAGTTACTGCTTTTTTAAATTTGCGGATAATGGTATCCGTATCGTCTGTCAGCAGAATATATCCGTTTACGTTTGTATCGGATTTTGACATTTTCGATGTGGGAGTCTGAAGGCTCATTACTCTCGCACCCATTTTGGGAATAAATCCTTCGGGGATTTTAAACACATCACCATAAATGCCATTAAATCTTTCCGCAATGTCACGGCAGATTTCAAGATGCTGTTTCTGGTCGTGTCCCACCGGTACCAGATCTGCCTGATACAGCAGAATATCCGCCGCCATAAGTACAGGATAAGTAAAAAGTCCTGCATTTATATTATTCTCATGTTTGGCTGATTTATCCTTAAACTGCGTCATTCTTGACAGCTCACCCATCTGGGTATAGCAATTTAAAACCCACGCCAACTCAGCGTGCTGATGTACCCTTGACTGAAAATACAGCAGACTTTTTTCAGGGTCAATACCACAGGCAAGAAGGAGTGCCATAAGCTGAATTGAATTTTTACGCAAATCTGCCGGAGTCTGACGTACTGTCAGGGAATGCAAATCCGCAACGGCGTATATACATTCATATTCATCCTGAAGCGCCTCCCAGTTTTTAATTGCTCCTATATAGTTGCCCAAGGTCATTACACCTGTGGGCTGAATAGCCGAAAATATACGTTTCTTCACAAAATACACAGCCTTTCTATTACATTACCTCTGCCAGCAATTTTATTGCCGTTTCAATTTTATCCTCAGGTACGAGCGAATAGTTAAGACGCAGTACGTTTGAGGGTTTATCCATATCCAGCATAAATGTATATCCCGGTACAAAAGCTACTCCGTTTTCGCTTGCCTTTTCAAGAAGCGCTTTTGTATCTGTTCCTTCCGGAAGTGTGCACAGCAGGAACAGACCGCCTTCGGGACGTGTATATGTACAAGTTTTGGGGAAATATTTATCCATAGCTTCCAGCATTTTTTTACATTTTCTGCCGTACAGCTCTCTTATCTTTGCGATATGCTCGTCAATGGAATAGCGTTTCATATATTCTGCCGCCATCATCTGTGTAAGAATAGGTGTATGCACGTCATTAACCTGCTTTACAACTACCATTTTTTCTATAAAATCCTTATGTGCCGTTACCCAGCCCACACGCATACCTGCCGAAAGAATTTTCGAGAAAGAACCGGCATATATAACTCTGCCTTCTTTATCCATTGATTTTATGGTATCGGTAGGCTCACCTGCAAATCTGAGCTCGCCGTACGGATTGTCTTCCAGAATCATAACATCATATTTTTCCGCAAGCTCAATGAGTCTTTTTCTCTTTGCATTTGACATTGTAGTGCCTGTAGGATTCTGGAATGTAGCTATAGTATATATAAGCTTTATTTTTTCTTTTTTCAGAATTTCTTCAAGTGCATCCAGGTCCATACCGTCTTCCTGTACGGGAACACCGAACATCTTAGGTTCAAAGGTTCTTGCCGAATTGAGTGTTCCTATGAAAGAAGGCTGTTCAACAACAATACCGTCACCCTCGTTTATGAGGACACGGAGTGCCAGGTCAATCGCCTGCTGTCCGCCTGTTGTTATAATTGTATCGTCAAAGTCTTTATGGCTGTTAACCTTATGCATACGTTCCTTTATCATTTCACGCAAAGGTGTATATCCTTCTGTTGTTCCGTACTGCAAGGATATTTCAGGATTTTTCTCGATAAGCTCCTTTGCAATCTCAGCCAGCTCCTTGTTCGGGAAGCTCTCAACCGCCGGAGACCCGCCTGCCAGTGAAATAATATTGCTGTTACCCAAAATTTTAAATATTGCTCTTATGGCAGAGCCCTGCATATCCGCAACTCTGTCCGCTATCATATTCTGTGTGTTCATATTAAATTTCCTCCTCAAAACCAAAACTCTTCATTAAGTAATTATTATTACGCCAGTCGTCCTTTACCTTCACCCATAAATTAAGATATACCTTTTTATCTGCCATTCTTTCAATATCGCCACGTGCCGCCTGACCTATATTTTTGAGCATTTCTCCGCCTTTACCTATTATAATACCTTTGTGGCTTGCTTTTTCACAGTAAATATTTGCATTTATCTTAATAATATTTTCTTCTTCCTTATAATCCAGGATTTCCACCGCTGTACCGTGAGGAATTTCGTGTTCCAGCATATGCAGCATCTTTTCACGGATAATCTCCGCCGCCATTACACGCTCCTGCATATCAGTAACCATTTCTTCGGGATAAAATTCAGGACCTGCTTCAAGCAGCTCTTCAATTTCTTTTATACAGATTTCAACACCGCTTCCCGTTCTTGCCGACAGCGGCACTGTCGCCGAAAAAGGAAACAGTTCGTTAAATTCGGTAATCTGTTTGAGTATAAGAGTTTTTTCTTTGCCGTCAATTTTATTTATTGCCAATATGGCAGGAATACCGCTGTCTTTTATTTTTTCTACAATTTCACGTTCGGTATTTGTAATTTCTCTGCCGGCTTCTGTAACAAATACTATAACATCGGCATCGTAAATTCCCGTTTCCGCCGCATTTACCATATATTCGCCCAGCTTTGTCCTCGGTTTGTGAATACCGGGAGTATCAATAAATATCATCTGACTTGTCTTTGTTGTTCTTATTGCCAGAATTTTATTTCTTGTTGTCTGAGGTTTATTTGAAATTATGGCTATTTTCTGCCCTACTATTTTATTGGTAAGCGTTGACTTTCCCACATTCGGAATGCCTACTACCGCTATAAAGCCTGATTTAAAATTACTCATTTTTTCCTCCTGTTTTTATAAAAGAATATTATTACCAATATAAGATATACCACCAATACTGTGGCTATAACCGGATTTGTGAAAAATCCGTATAATGCGTCTGCCCGCAGCAGCAGTGTCACACCGCATACAGCCGCCATTACAGATGCCATCAGCGTTATCGCCGCCGCAGTATCCTTTGCCGCTTTTGCCTTCTCGCTGTATCCCGTTATAACCGCATCTATTGTATGCTCTATGGCAGTATTTGCCAGTTCTGAGAGAATAACCGCAAATATACATATTATAATTACAGCAAATTCCACACGCGAAAGTCCCGCATAAAATCCGTAAAGCATCACCGGCGGAATACACGCTATTGCTATCTGCATATTGCGTTCTTCTTTAATCGTGGCAATCAGCCCGCAAAGTGCATTTAAAAAGCTTTTGTATATCGACTGTTTTTTGAACATATAATCACCCTATCGGTTTTTTTGACGGAGTTCCCGCTTTTCTCGGATATCCCTTCGGGCATTTCGATATTTTTCTTACCTTAACTATATTATGTCTTAAATCCGTAAACGGTATCTCCGCTTCGGTTATACATTCTATTTCACCGCCGAGAAGCTTTATTGCCTTCTCCGCCGCTTTTATTTCTTCCTGAGCCGCCGGTCC
>JAZOTK010000079.1:0-11299 GCA_045657605.1 Clostridia bacterium | reverse complement strand
TATGGTCTGTTACAGCAATCGCATCAAGCCCTTTAAGCATCGCCATATTTACTATATTGTTCGGGGTCATATCATCATCCCCGCATGGAGAAAGTGCCGAATGTATATGAAAATCATAGTACAGCATAATCAATATCCTATCGTTTCTTTTACAAGGATTATTTTAATTCTGTCTTTTACTCTCTGTCTTGAGGAAATAAGCCAGTCTGCACAAATGCGGTTTTCGCTTCCGCAGCCTTTGAAATTTTCTTCGGAAACGCATTTACCGTTTTCTGCACAATATGTTTTGCAGGAAAGTCTGACACAGTTAGGCGGTGCCGCCTGAGTTTTTATACGTTGCACAGCTTCGTCAATATTTTTTACAATTTTATTTATTCCCACAACCATAATAACCGATGCAGGTCCGAAAGCGATTGCTGCAATACGGTTTGCATTACCGTCACAGTTAACGAGCTCACCGTCTTCAGTTATTGCATTACTGCTGCATAAATACACATCAGCACCAAAACTTTTAAGATAAATATCCCTTATATCTGCCGGGGTCAGATTTTCCGCATATCTGTCAATGAAATTGTACCTTCCGCTTCTGATATGCTCCATTACTCCGCAATCAAAGAGGCTCATCGAGCCGCCTACCGCTACGGTATCTCCTTCTTTCATTATCTTTTCCAGCACCGGTACTACATCTGCCTTTGTTTCGGCAAAATATACCGCCATATTATTTTTTCTTAAATTTTCCGCTATTTTGATTATATCCATATTTATCCTCCTAACTATACATTTCATATAATCCTGAATAAATTCCGTTTTTCTTTAAAAGCTCGTCGTGTGAGCCCTGCTCTGCAATTCCGTCTTCGGTCAGCACAAGAATTTTATCAGCATTTTTAATTGTGGTCAGTCTGTGAGCTATTGTAAATGTAGTTCTCCCCTTTGCGAGCTTTTCAATCGACTGCTGAACCAGTCTTTCGCTCTCGTTATCAAGTGCCGAGGTTGCCTCGTCAAGAATAAGAACAGGCGGATTTTTAAGAAATACACGTGCTATGCTAATCCTCTGTTTCTGTCCTCCTGAAAGCTTGACGCCACGTTCGCCCACGTAGGTATCATATCCGCTCTCAAGCTGCATAATGAAATCGTGAGCTCCTGCCATTTTAGCTGCCTTAATTATATCCTCACTACTCGCACCGGGTTTTCCGTACTCTATATTCTCATAAACGGTACCGGAAAACATATATACGTCCTGCTGCACCACTCCTATATGACCTCTGAGTGATGCCAGAGTTATATCTTTTATATTCTTACCATCAATAAGAATCTCTCCGTCTGTTACCTCATAAAATCTCGGAAGTAAACTGCACAGGGTAGTTTTTCCGCCTCCTGACGGACCTACAAGAGCAATACTCTCCCCTGCCTTTATGTCAAGATTTATATTTTCAAGTACATTATCTCCGCCATAGCTGAAGGTTACATTTTTATACGTTATATCTCCCTTTACTTCAGAGATTTCTATAGCTGTGTCGGAATCTTTTATAGTGACGGGTTCATCCATTATTTCGATAAAACGGTCTATTCCCGTCATACCTCGCTGAAACTGCTCTGAAAATTCGACAATTCTTCGTACTGAGGTAAGCAGTGTTGATACATAGAGAAGATATGCCACAAAATCTGCCGCCGTAATCTGACCGTCAAGCATAAAGAGTGCACCCGAGATTACTACCGCAATATACATTATTCCGTCAAATATACGGGTGGTTGTATGAAATCCCGCCATATATTTATATGACAGTTTTTTTATTCCCAGAAACTTATTGTTTCCTGCATTAAATTTTCTGTTTTCTATATCCTCATTTGCAAAGGACTTTACAACCCTTACACCGAGAAGGCTGTCCTCTACCTGAGCATTAAGTTCACCGACCTGATGCCTTGATTCCTTAAACGCCGCTCGCATCTTTTTTCTGAAAAATCCTGTACAAAGCATCATTACAGGCAGAATTGAAAAGATTATCAGCGTAAGGTATAGATTTGTATGAGAAAGTATAGCAAAAGATACTATAATTTTTATTCCTGCAATGAAGAATTCTTCGGGACAGTGGTGTGCAAATTCCGTAATATCAAACAAATCACTTGTCATTCTTGCCATAATCTGCCCTACTTTGGTTTCATCATAATAGGAATTTGAAAGTTTATGCAAATGACTGAACAAATCACGTCTCATATCAGTTTCGATTCTCGCACCCATCACATGCCCCATAGATGCCATATAATAATTTGCCGCCGCATCAATTATCCTCAGAATTATATAAAATGCACCTACATAAACAACGGTTTTTACCGTCAGAAGCTGTGCATTTTCCGTTGCGGCATCTGTCAGAAAGCGTACAATAAGAGGCAGAACGAGCTCGCATACCGTAGTCAGCGATGCACATATCAAATCAAATATCATTATATGAAGATACGGTCTGAAATAAGGTACAAACCTTCTTATAAGCGATGTACTGGATTTTGTATTTTTCACATTACCGCTCTCCTCTCATTTATTTTAGCAAAAACTTTTTTTGATATAGATGCATAACATACAAAATGTGCCGCAGATGTAATAGCCCACGATACAGGATAAGAAACATATAACATACCGTAAGTCGGTATCGCATTAAATATTGTATATATCCAGATGATTCTGAACACACAGGCTCCCAGCAGAGAAACTACCATAGGTGCAATGGAATATCCCAGTCCTCTCATTGCTCCCGTAACAACTTCCATTATACCGCAAAGAAAATATGTTGTGCAAACATATTTCATTCGCAGTATTCCCATTTCGATAACCGCCGGGTCTGTTGAATAAAATCCTAAAAGCATCGGTGCCAGAAGTATAACTACCGTACTCAGCAATATGCCTGTAAGACTCACCATTACCGTAGCTGTCGGAAGTCCTTTTTTTATACGGCTGATATTACCTCCTCCGAGGTTTTGTCCGTTAAATGTAATTATTGCATGATGAAAGGCATTCATAGCTATATACACAAATCCTTCCACGTTTCCTGCCGCAGCATTTCCCGCCATTGCTATTGAACCAAACGAATTTATAGCTGACTGAATTATTACGTTTGACAGAGCAAACAATACACTTTGTACGCCTGCCGGAAGTCCTGTTTTCAGAATATCTGTCAGGGCTTTTTTATGAATCTTCAGTTTTTTAAATTCAAACATACCCTCTATATCTTTAAGGCAGTTTAAAACAAGGATAGCGGAAATATATTGCGATATTATTGTCGCAAGAGCAACTCCTGCAACATCCATTTTAAGTTTTATAACAAAAAACAGATTGAGCAGTACATTAACAATTCCCGATGCAGTCAGAAAATAAAGCGGTCTTCTTGTATCCCCCATCGCCCGCAGTATACCGCTACCGAAGTTATATACCATATTTGCCGGTGCTCCGAGGAAATATATTCTAAGATATAAGGTCGATAAATCAATTACGTCCGCCGGTGTATCCATAGCGGCAAGCATAGCTTTCGACAGAATAACTCCTAATAAAAGCACAATTATTCCGCTTAAAAATCCGAGCGCTATAGCTGTATGAGATGTTTTTGATGCATTATTTCTGTCATTTGCCCCGAAAGCTCGTGACATAATAACATTTACACCTATTGATAAGCCCACAAACACATTTATAAACAGATTTATAATACTTCCCGTAGAGCCTACCGCTGCCAGCGATGCACTCCCTGCAAATCTTCCTACTACCACAATGTCAGCCGCATTATATAAAAGCTGCAACATTCCGGATAACACAAGCGGAATGGCAAAAAGCATAATATTTTTGATTATACTTCCCTCGCACATATTAATTTCATATTTGCGCCTCATAAAAAACATCTCCCGGATATAGCTTTCTATATTTAATTATATCATAAAAAAATTTTTTTTCAACCTTTTGCTATTAAATAATTAATTTTTTACAGATTGAACAAAAAGCGGATATGTTATATTACATACCCGCTTTTTATTATATCATTTTTATTCCATAAGTACCTCAGAGCTTTTTTACTCCATTTTACAGGTCATCGTCCCATTCGTCACCGGGGAACGGAAAGTCCTCCCCATCGCTTTTGCTCTGCAATTCAAGCATATATACTTCTTCTAAATCAAACAAAACAAGTTTTGCTTTGAGTTTTTCATAAACTTCTTTAATCATAGGGCTTGTCCTTTCTTTATTGTTCGCTCGCGGCTGCAGCATCATATGCTTTTAACTGATTAAAGCTGATTGCTCGCGATTTTCCGTACACATATTCACCCTGAGAATTAATAATATACGGAGTAGCATAATATATCACATCTTCGTTGCCATCTTTAATTACGAGGTTGGTGTAGAGAAGACCGGCACCATTTGAAAAACCAAATGTGTTTTCAGACAGGTATGCAATATCAAGCCATCCCGCTGTACCGTTTGTTTTAAGTGCATAAACTTTTTTATAAATTGTTCCCTGTGAAGAATACTGATATCCGGACTCAATGGTAGGAGTCGCACATTTTGTCGAAAGTACAAACCCGGCTTGTGTATAAGTGCTGTAATTTTTATCAATCAATGCAAGGAAACGAATTGCCTTTTTACCACTCGCAAGTGTTACCGCCTGTGCTTTAGCATCGGATACGTAAGCATTACCAAAGGTTGAAGGATCATACCAAGCCGCAAAATAATTTCTTGCAAACGGACTTGTTTCATCAGTATTGTCTGTTACTGCGAATGAGTTGTTACCCTTTTTCTTTTCGTAGTAGTCAAGAACTAAAGTTTCCGCAACACCCTCTTCATCATACCAGCCTTTAAAATATCCGCCTGCTGTCGGAGGAGTGATTTTTTC
Source organism: Clostridia bacterium (assembly GCA_045657605.1). Lineage (GTDB taxonomy): Bacteria > Bacillota > Clostridia > RUG12999 > RUG12999 > JAZOTK01. The sequence continues at coordinate 6,437 of JAZOTK010000079.1, read as the reverse complement.
AGCCTCAAGTGTTGTTCCGGGATCGAATGTATACTTCTTAACTTCAAAATCACCGTTCTTAAAGATGACCGCAGCTGAGTCTGTAGAATTCCATCCTGCATATAAGGTTCTTGGAGACGTATAGCTAAATGTTACCGCTGTATCAAATGCGTTTGATGCACCGGCATCAGTATACCAGCCGGTAAACTCAAAACCGGCACGTGCAGGAATTTCGTCTACCACAGGATATCCTGCTCCATAAGTTCCTGTTGCGGTAAGTGTTGTACCGCCTGCAAACGTACCTCCGTTGGCATTGTAAACAACGCTTGCAGTAATAGCTTCCCAATGAGCATAGAGAGTATGATTACTGCTGTTTGTTACCACTGTGGTACTTGTAACTTCTGTTCCGCCGGACGCTTTTGTAAACCAACCAAGGAATTTCGCACCGCTTTTAACCGGAGCAGGAAGTGAACCATATGTTCTGCCGTTACCACAGTATACTGTTTTGGATTCGTTGCCAACTGCTAATGAGCCTCCCTGAGCATCAAATGAAACTGTTACTTCTTTAATATCTTCAGTATATATTACCGTTACGGTTACTCCTGATGTTGTCATTGTACCGGATACGGTTGTTTGGTTTGTAACGTATCCCTTAACAACAGGAGATGTTACTTCATAAGAAGCACCTGCTTCAAGAGCCTCTGAATAGCTTGCTGCTGCATCTGTTCCGTCTTCATACTTGTAATAGATAATGAGCGGATATTTTTCTGCCTCAAGTTTTGTGTATGTAACAGTAATTTCAGTATCCGCTTTCGGCATGATACCGCTTACGGTTGCCTTATCAGCTATGTATCCGTCAATTACCGGTGAATCAACCGAGTAAGTATCATCCCAATAATATTTTTGAGTATATGATACTGCAGCAGTTGTCCCGTTCTCATAAACATAATTTACGGTAAGGGTATATGCTGTTTTATCATAGAAACCATCTACCTGAACATTGTATCCCGGCATAACATCAAGTGCTTTACCGTCATCGGTGTTCCATGCCCATCTGAATGTGTATCCGAGATCTGCAGACTGATTTGCTTCTGTCGCATAATTATCTGCCCATGTATGGTCAATTGTCGCTCCGATTTCATATTCCTGTGTTTCGGTCCTGGATAATTCACCATCTTTGTTGTAAACGGCATATGTAAGAGTATAAGTCTGAACCGTCGCAACTGCTGAGATGATAATATTGTCTTCAATTACACCTGCATTGATATAAACACGGCCATTAGTCTGGTCATATGTGTAATCTGTATCTTGGACAAGAGTGTTTTCTCCCATTGTCACTGTAATTGCATCAGGCAATACATAACCGCCACTATTAAGAACAGTGGTATAGCTTTCATAATACTGTGCATTATCAGTATTTGAAGGAGTAATATTAGATACATTGTATGTTACGCTGTATTCTACATAAACTGTTGCAGGTTTTGAGGCTTTTACACTTTCTGTCGCCTGAGCAACTACAGCTTTTTCATTTACATTCTTAGATGCAAGTTCAACGCTAAGCATATATTCTGTTGTTACATCAGGAGAAACTGTATCAGCGCCGTTTGTTCCTTCCAGAGTGGCTTTTAGCTGAACATAATCTGCTGTCCAGTCAGATGGCAGAGGAGTAACGTCATCATATAACTCTGATACATTGACACTTTCGCCTTTAACAATTGTTTTATCATGTGTTACCAGGTCAAATGCATATTCAGGAATTGATACATTGGCATAATCCGAGGAATCCTTTGGTTCAAGATCTCCGATATCATCTCCTGTGTCTTCAGTAATACCGGAACGTGTTATGCGAAGACCGGTAGGATATTCTCCGGTTCTGTCAAAAACCGGCACATCATTACCGCCAAGGAATCCTGTCTTCGGTGAGAGATTAATTGTATAGGTTATTGTAGTGTCATTATCGTTTGGAGTTACGTTGCTAACCGCAAATGTACTTGTTGCATCGTCTCCGCCGTTTGAAATTACAGGTTCATCATAGGTTGCACCTACAACATCAATGCTGTTAATAGTGAAGTATTTAGAGATTTCACCGCCAAGATTAAGGTTTTCACGAACACCGGGAATCTCTGTTTCTGTCTTTGTTCTGCTGATTTTATAAATCTTTATACCCGCAGTTTCAAGAGCACCGCTTCCACCGGCAAGACCGGCAAAGTATGTTGAGGTATTTTCCATAGATTCACTTGGTGCTTGCGTATTTGCTTTATTACAAAAATGCGTGCGTTCTGCAGGTGTCTTTTGTATTTCAGTAATGATACCTGTAAATGTATTTGTTTCTTTAATTCCGTTATATAACGGATCATTGCTGAAATTAAAATTATTAATATCACAGTCGGTAAGTACATATGAACTTCCCGACCCGCCGGCTTCAAAAATAACTTTTCCATTATTTCCGCTTCCATTATCAGAACCTTTTGTGCCAGATTTTCCGGTGCTGTCATTCACATCAAAAGTCGATGTCGTAATCACTGTATTGCTCTGCATAGCAGAATATCCGTGATGATAATAGTTGTCGCCCAGGGTAACGTTTTTGGAATAAGCACCGCCGCCGCCACCGCCGCCACCGGCTACAGCCATATATGTGTCATCAAGTTTAATCGCAGTATAACCGCCTCCAAGTCCCGCGTCACCAATAGCTTCCGCTGTTGAGAACCAAGTTGTAGCAGATTTTCCGTTTTTATCTTCAGCATCTTCACCTATTTCGAGGGATAGAATATCTCCCGCGTTAAATTTGTTAAGCATTGCTACATTTGAACCGGCTCCACCAAAACCGGCAAAGCCATGGAAATGTCCGTTACCTATCGAATTGACTGCACATGTGTCCTCACCTTTACCTCCGTTTGCTCCGCGGAGGATAACTAAATAATATCCATCTTTATCTATAGTATGGGTGGAAGAGCCGGCAGTAGTATAGGAGCCTACTTCGGTTATTTCATCAGTATATGTAGCTTCACCTCCGGCACCTTCAATCGCAGAAACGGCGTGTTCTATAACAAGGTCATATGTGTTGGTTTCGCTGTTATACTTTAATGTTTTGTTATAGCCGTTCATAGCACCGTCAACAGGCACTTCAATCAGTCCTGACACATCAACTACAGCTGTAGCTGAAATTGTTCCGTGCACAGGAGTACCAACCTTCGCTGCGGCATTAGTTGCAGTTACGGTATAACTAACCGTATATCTTGTAGTTTCATCAGGAGCAATAAAGGTATCTCCGTTAATACCATCCACTGAGTATTCTGAAATTTCACTTATAAATTCATAATTATCAGTGCCAACATTTTCGCGTCCGTTATCGTCTGCATACAAATCTGCAGTAGCGAGAGTGTCACCTGGTTCTGCATAAATTGTATTTGTAATAATTTTATGAGTCCAGGGCACATTTACATAGTCAGTATTCGCCTTTTCATCAATATTAAAAGTATAATTTTCGTTGGACACCACCATATTTTCAAGAACAGGCACACTGTTACCACCGGCGAAACCTTCGCGGGGTTTTACAATAATATTTACAGTTATAACCTGTGAATCATTTGTCATACCGGGTTCAAGGTTAACATCATCAAATGTAAATGTATTTCCGGAAATAGTTCCGCCGGAAATAATTTCAAAGTATTCGCTGATTGTTCCGCTTATTGTTGTATCAGCCAAAGTTGATGTGTTGTCGATGTTATCAATAATAGGGATAATTACTACAGATCCGCCGGTTGTTGAAGTGTTTTCTGATGCCATATATGTTCTGTAAGATTCATCAACGGTTTCTGCATTTGCAGCAATAAATGATGAACCACCGCCGCCACCGCCACAGTCCCAGGCAGAGATGATATTATGCTGTACACCACCGCCGCCACCGGCAAATCCTGCACCACCGGCGCCGCCTCGGCCGTTACCGTCACCACCAAGACCGCCTTCTTTGTTCGGGTTATAGGTTGCAAGCCAATCATTACCGGATGACGCAGAAAGCCAGCCCCAAACCGAGCTGTTTGATTCTCCGGGGATGTTTGTTGCGCCCTGACCTACATAATCATCGTTGTCGCTGTTTGACTTACCGTTTGAGCCTGCGTAGTATGTACCTGCAATGCCGTTGTTTTGTTCGGCAGTAAGCGAAGCTTTGGCACTGGTGTTCATATTACCGGCATTACCGCCATCAGGAGTTTTGCTCTGGCTACTGTGACCGGCACCGCCGCCACCGCCACCACCGGCAATAAGAACGTAGTTGTCGTTGTGATTGTATGTAACATCGTCGTTTTCTTCATAAACATATACTGCGGTATATCCACCACCACCGCCGACGCCGTAACTGCCGTATCCGCCGTGAGCACCGCCGGAGCCGTTTACGCCACCGCCTATACCTTCTGTGTTAGTAGTAGAACCGTTACTGCCGATTGTATATGCTACCTTCTGACCTTTTTTAAGTTCAAAGACGCCCTCAACATAACCGCCTTGACCGCCTTGACCGCCTTCTCTGGCATTGCTTTCAAGAAGAGAAGTATTTACATCTGACCCTTTACCACCTTCAGAACCCCAGGCCTGGATAATATATTTGCCGTCAGCCGGAACTTCGTAGTATCCTCGTTCTGCTGTATAAATATCGCTATTTAATGCAGTATGGCTTATTTCAGTCTTGGCTGTAAGAGACAAAGTATATGTCCCATCGCCGTTGTCTCTTATGTTTTTATTCCAGTCTAATGTAACACCATTGCTTTCTGTTATTCCGACAGCTGTCGCAGACGTCGCGGCTGATACTGAGTATGGTACTACCGCTAAGCTACATAACATTGAGAAGCCAACAAGCATTGACAAAATCCGCTTGAATCTTGTTTCTTTTCTCATTAATTAACATCCTTTCTTTACTGTTCTGATTCTGAGCAATCTTTATTTGGTCACATAGCTGTCCGAGTTTCATATAACTCCATCAGCCTGTCTTATATAATCAATAATTATTGCCATCATTAAGTTTATTTGAAAATGTGGATATATAAATACAAGTTATATTATACTACAAACAGCGAAATTTGTCAATGGTAATCAGGAGTTTTAAAGCTATATTATCAAAATTTAGTATTTTTTTTAAAAATGGGCATACTAAACCAGACTAATAGTGCAAATTGTTTATAATCTTGGTATTGTTACTGTGCAAAGAATACGAAAGCATATTGTTTGTTAATATGTTTTTTATCAAAATCGAATAAACCCAGGTGGCTACTACCACATAATAATGATTGTTTGGGTTTTTCATATCGGACCATATAGAGCGATCAAGCGGTCGGCTGTTTTTACTTACAAAAATACTGCCTCTTTTTATTCTTTGTTCTTCAAGAAAAACGGAGTAGTTCCTTAATTTTGGAACTACTCCATAAAAACTTTCTTATGTGACCATCCTGATATTTTATTATATCATTTTTCTTCCATAAGTACCGCTGTGCCTTTTTCAAGGCTTTCAGGTACTTTTATTATACGTTGGTTAACCGAACCTCTGAAAAGTAAATCGAGAGTTCTGTTTTTTTCTTCAAACCTGCCGTCCACTAAAACGTCCGCCATTTCAAGCAGACTCTTTTTTTCTGCATCGGCTATGATTTCTTCAAATGTATAGCCACTGTATATCCAGATATTAAGCCCGATGCTACGGATTTTCTCTGCCAGCTTTTTAAGAGCTTTTGTCTGACACATCGGCTCCCCTCCGCTGAAGGTAACACCGTCCAGCAGAGGATTTGCCTTTATTTTTTCAAACAGCTCATCAACCGTTATTTCGCTTCCGCCGTCAAAAGCGTGGGTTTCGGGATTGTGACAGCCTTCGCATTTATGGGGACAGCCTTGAGTAAATACCGTAAATCTGATACCTGTGCCGTCAACTATAGAATCATTTGCTGTGCCGGCAATACGGAGATTACACATTGTGTTTCACCCTGTCGTGTACTTCAGCAAGTTTTGCGTTATTGAATCTGTCAAGTGTACCTACAAGATAACCTGTGATACGTCTTATTCTTTCAAAAGGCACTCCGTCTTCGCTTCTGCCGCATTTAGGACAGGTATCGCCGATTATTCCGTTATATCCGCAAACAGGGTCTCTGTCGATAGGATGGTTAATTGAACCGTAACCGATGCCTGCATAATGCATAGCTTTTACTACCTTTTCAAATGCATCCAGGTTCTGTGACGGATTTCCGTCCAGCTCAACATATGTGATATGACCTGCATTTGTAAGGTTATGATAAGGAGCTTCGAGTTTGATTTTATCGAATGCACTTATGTTATAATATACAGGGATATGGAATCCGTTTGTATAGTAATCTCTGTCTGTTACGCCTTCAATTACGCCGTATTTTGCTTTGTCAAGCTTTACAAATCTTCCTGAAAGTCCTTCGGCAGGTGTTGCAATTACGGTATAGTTAAGTCCTGTTTCC
>JAZOTK010000078.1:0-8147 GCA_045657605.1 Clostridia bacterium | reverse complement strand
GAATAAAATTAAAATGGCTTGGACCCCTTGTGTTCAAGCCAATTTTAGTATTTTAAAAGACCGTTACAAGGAGATGATATAAGTGAAAAAAACAAAAATTATATTTGATATGGACGGTGTGCTGACAAGCGAGCAGATGTATTGGAACTGTGCGGCGCTTACGGTTTATGAGGCAAGAAAAAGCCGCAGATATTTCGGAAACTTTGAGATTGATACAAAATGGGCTTTTGATAATGTCAAACAAATCCGCAGCACCGTTTTTTGCGATGATAAAATAATAATGCTCCTCAAAGACCTGGGTGTAAACAGTAACTGGGACTTAGCTTATGTGGTGCTGGCAGGAGCTTTGTGGCTGGATACCGATGATTATACAAAGGTATACGAGCTGTACAGGGAAAAAAATCTGCGTGCACCCGAAATATACGATTTTGCCGATGAAATGTTTCAGAAAAAGCTGGGGCAAAGTGACTGCAGCCGAAGCAGTAAGCTGTGGCACCGTCTTATGATGCTGTTCCAGGAATGGTATTACGGTGATGAATATTACAGACAGCAATACGGCGAGGATACGGGAATTGCCGGCAAACAAGGATTTATGCGAGGCGAGATGCCGATGTTTTCCATAGAAAAGACCGAAAAACTGCTGAAAACCTTGAGGGAAAAAGGTGTGACACTCGGAATCGGAACAGGCAGATGCGGATTTGAAATATTTACACCTCTTAAGATATGGGGTCTGGATAAATATTTTGATAAAAACCATTGCTTTACCTATGACAAAATAACCGAAGCTGAAGCTATGCTTGGTACATTTCTGGCAAAACCAAATCCCTTTACTTTTCTTAAAGCGGTGTTTGGAGAAGACAGCGACAGTAAAAGTCTGGCGGAAGGGAATTATGATAAAGAGCATATAAAAGAAGTGCTTATCGTAGGCGATGCAGGAGCCGATTTGTTTGCCGCAAAGGCAATGGGTGCCGATTTTGTGGCGGTTCTGACCGGCGTAAAGGGTAAAGGCGCAAGAGCCTTTTTTGAAGAGAATAAAGCAGAATATATCCTGGACAGCGTGCTGGAAATAGCAGAAAAAATAAAAATTTAATGAATATCTCTTGACAAAAAAGGAATAATATGTTATTATATTATCAAATAAAAGGGAGTAGTTTGCACCTATGTGTGTAATGCAGTATCGTCAGTACGATTTTAAAAAAATCCGGACTGTGTTTTAAAAAACGAGACTTTTATTACGGAATAGCTATGTTCTGTAATAAAAAGTGCTCGTTTATTTTTTATAAAAATATTGTGACAGAAGGGTGAAGGAAATGGAATTTTATCGGAAAAAGAAAGAAGAAATTTTGCAAAAGCTCGGAACTAGGGCATCGGGACTGAGCGAAGCGGAAAGGAGAGCAAACCGCGGAAAATACGGCGAGAATAAGCTTGATGAGGCAGGTGCTAAAAATCCGTTTTTGGTTTTTCTCGAACAATATAAGGATTTTCTTGTGATTATTCTCATCATTTCGGCGATCATTTCGGGTATTTTAGGCGATATCGAGAGTGCGGCGGTAATTTTCGCCGTTATAACAATCAACGCCGTTTTGGGGACTGTGCAGCATCTTAAAGCGGAGCAGTCACTTAAAGGGCTTAAGGCTCTGAGCAGTCCGAGTGCCAAGGTAATAATAGATGGGGAGACGGTACTTAAGCCGTCGCAGGAGATTGTAACCGGTGATATTATTGTGGCTGAAGCGGGAGATTATATCTGTGCTGACGGGCGTATTTTAGAAAACGCCGGACTGAAGTGTGATGAAAGTGCCCTGACGGGGGAGAGTGTTCCGGTAGAAAAGCAGGATATCGAAATTGAAGACGAAATGCCTTTAGGCGACAGAATAAATTCCGTATATTCGGGTAGTTTTGTTACTTACGGCAGGGCGAAAATAGTTGTAACCGGTGTCGGAATGAATACGGAAATAGGTAAGATAGCCTCTCTTCTGAAAAATACAAAAGAAAAGAAAACACCGCTTCAGGTAAGCCTTGATAATTTCGGGAAAAAGCTTTCGATGGTAATACTCATAATATGTGCAATAGTTTTCGGGCTGAGCATTATGCGTGGCGAGGGCGTAGTTGATGCCTTTGTTTTTGCAGTAGCTCTTGCGGTAGCGGCTATTCCTGAGGCACTCAGCTCAATAGTTACAATAGTTCTTGCAAAGGGTACACAGAAACTTGCAAAAGAAAATGCAATTATCAGAAAGCTTCAGGCTGTTGAAGGGCTTGGAAGTGTGTCGGTTATATGCTCCGACAAAACAGGTACGCTGACACAGAATAAAATGACGGTTAAAAAGCTGTTTTTTGATAATGAGATTATAGATTGCGACAGCTCGCTTACTCAGCGGAGTATGCAGCTTGCGGCAGACAGCGTATTGTGTAACGATTCTGTTGTTAAAAACGGGCAGGAGATAGGCGACCCTACAGAAACGGCTCTGGTGAATTTTTGCGAAAAACATAATATTTCTGTGCAGGAAATGAGAAGCAGATATCCGAGACTTGGAGAAATTCCTTTTGATTCGGACCGTAAGCTGATGTCGACGGTGCATAAAATCGGTGATAACTTTAAAATGCTGACAAAAGGGGCAACAGATGTACTTTTGCCCCGTATACTTGAGATGAAAACAGCGGAAGGGAAAAGAAAGTTTACTGAGGACGATGCACAAAAGCTTATGAACGCCAATCGGGAATTTTCCGAAAACGGTCTTCGAGTGCTGGCGTTATGTGAAAAGGATGTACCGTCGCCCGATGTAACCACAGAAGATGAAAACGGATATATTTTACTTGGACTTATTGCAATGCAGGACCCGCCGAGAGAAGAATCAAAAGAGGCGGTTGAAAAATGTAAAGAGGCAGGTATAAAACCTGTTATGATAACAGGAGACCATCTTGTAACCGCTTCGGCTATCGCGCGTGAAATAGGCATCTTAGAAGACGGTGACAGGGCTGTGGAGGGAAGCAGTATAGAAAATCTGACCGACAGCGAGCTTTGTGAATATGTCGCCGATGTGGCTGTATATGCCCGTGTATCACCTGAGCATAAAATAAGAATAGTAAATGCATGGCAGAGTCGGGGTTATATTGTATCAATGACCGGAGATGGGGTCAATGATGCTCCTGCACTGAAACAGGCTGATATAGGGGTTGCAATGGGAATTACGGGCAGTGAGGTGGCAAAGGATGCCGCAAGTATGGTACTGACCGATGATAATTTTGCTACCATAGTAAAGGCGGTTGAAAACGGACGTAACTTATATGCAAATATACAAAAATCCATACAGTTTTTGCTGTCGGGAAATGCGGCGGGAATACTTGCGGTGGTATATGCTTCTGTTATGGCATTGCCCGTACCTTTTAAGGCAGTACACCTGCTGTTTATAAATCTGCTGACGGACAGTCTGCCGGCGATAGCATTGGGAATGGAGCCTCATAGCAGCAGAGTTATGAAAGAAAAACCGAGACCTAAAAATCAGTCGGTGCTGACAAAAAAGATTATGATAAGCATAATAACGGAAGGATTTGTTATTGCGGCGGCGACATTAGGAGCGTTTTATGCAGGACTGCGAGTAAATGCCGATACGGCAAGTACAATGGCGTTTGCAACGCTGTGTCTCTCAAGACTGCTTCACGGGTTTAACTGCAAATCCGATGAACCGGTACTGTTTACAAAAAGATTCGGAAATAACAGGGGCCTTATAAATGCATTTGTGACAGGATTCCTTCTTCTTGCGGCTGTACTGCTTGTGCCTTTCGCAGGGAAAATATTTGAAGTAGAACCGCTGGGGAATATGCAGACGGCAATAATATGCGGCTGCTCGCTGGCGAGTCTTTTGGTGATTCAGGGAATAAAGGCTATTGTTCGTATGATAAAAAAGAATAAATAAAAAAGAGGGGACAGTCACAGACTGTTCCCTCTTTTTGAGCAAATGTTTATCCAAACACAACTTCGCCGTTTTTAATTGTTTTTATAACTTCAAGGTTTTCGTCACAGATAACCAGATCGGCTTTTTTTCCTGCTTCTATACTGCCCTGGAAGTTATCAATATTTACAGCCCTGGCAGGAGTTATAGTTGCCATTTTTATGGCTTCTTCTTTGGGGATACCAAAGTTTATTGCACTTCTTACCATCTGCATAAGATTTTTTGTACTGCCGGCAATAGCTCCGTAAGGAGTACGTGCAACACCGTCCGTTACTGTTACTTCCATAGCACCGCCGAGACGGTATGAGCCGTCATCAAGTCCTGTTGCCGCCATACTGTCGGAAATAAGTACCATACGGTCGCTTCCGAGAGCTTTGTAAAGCAGTCTTACAATAGCGGGATGCAGGTGTATTCCGTCAGAAATTACTTCACAGAATACCGCATCATTGTCGAAAGCCGCACCGGCAAGACCGGGCTCACGGTGTCCGAGAGGAGGCATAGCATTAAAGGTATGTGTCAGCTGGGTTGCACCGGCTTTTATGCCTTCCATTGCTTCTTCATAAGTTGCTGTGGAATGACCGAGTGCAACTTTAACATCTGATTTTTCGGTTATTTCTTTTATAAACTCAAGATTGCCCGGGGTTTCGGGAGCAACTGTTGTGAGTTTGATTTTATTTTTTGAAATTTCCATATATTTTGCAAACTCATCAAAGTTTCCGCCACGAAGGGTTTCTTCAACGTGTGCACCTTTTTTTGCGGCGTTTATATACGGTCCTTCGAGGTTAACGCCTTCAACCTTATCATTTTCAGCCATTTTTTTCAGGCAGTCAATAATCTGCTCATCAGTTCCGCTTACGGTTGAAGGAAAGAAGGTTGTAACACCGTATCCGAAAAGGTAGTTTTGCCATTTTTCAAATGCAAAATCAAAATCCATAGTTTCGGTTTTCACAGCTCCGTGAGTGTGAATATCAATAAGTCCGGGAATTATGTATTTGCCCGAGAAATCTTCGCCCTCACCACAGATGTTGCCTATTTCTTTTATAACACCGTCTTCGATTAAAATATCAGCTTTTGTGAATTTGCAGTCTTTGGTGAAAATATTTGCACCTTTTAAAAGCATAATATCACTACCTTTCAATCAGTCGTTTGCAGCTTTATCTACAAGTACCGTTACCGAGGGGTGGAGGAGAAGCAGTGATGCGGGATTGCTTGTTGAAATCTCGCCGGAGAAAAGCTTTTTGGTGATTTCCTTTTTGTTTGCACCGGAAATCAGCATAAGTATTTTCTTCGCTTTAAGTATGCTTCCTACGCCCATAGTGATTGCACGGCGGGGTACATCATCAATGCTGTCGAAAAATCTTGCATTAGCTTCGATAGTTTCTTTTGTAAGGTCTACAGTATGAGTATCGCTTAAAAGAACCTCGTCGGGTTCGTTAAAACCGATATGACCGTTAGGACCGATACCGAGTATCATAAGGTCGATGCCGCCTTTTTCGAGTATTTTTTCGTCATAAGCTGCCGCTTCTGCATTAATATCTTCAGCACAGCCGTTCGGGATATTGATGTTTTCAGGTTTTAAGTTAACCTTTGAATAAAGGTTTTCGTTCATAAAATAATAGTAGCTCTGGTCGTGGTCACGTGTAAGACCGAGGTATTCGTCCAGGTTGAAGGTTGTTACATCGGAAAAATCAATAACACCTTTGTTGTAGAGGTTTGCAATTTCCTTATACATTCCAACGGGAGTTCCGCCTGTGGGAAGACCGAGAATATAATGGGATTTGCTGTTCAGCTCGCTTGCTACCATATTTGCGGCATAAGCGCTGAGCTCTTCGTATGTATCAAAAACAACTTTTTTCATTTATGTGTCTCTCCTTTATTAGTTTAATTACTTTGATAAACCGAGGAATGCAAAGGTTTCGTTGCACGCCTGTTCTGCTTCAGCGAGAGTCGGCATTTCGCAGAATATACGGATAAGAGGCTCTGTACCTGAGAATCTTGCGATAAGCCAGCCACCGTTTTTGAAATAAACTTTAAGACCGTCCATATAGCTTATTTTATCAATTTCAGCAGTAAATTCGGGTACCTTCTTATCTTCAAACAGAAGCTTAAGCAGCTCGTCTTTCTTTGCCTGAGAGAATTTGAAATCATTTTCGCTCATAATGGCATAACCGTATTTTTTATAAATATCATCAAGAATTTCAGAAAGGCTTTTACCTACTACACACATCATTTCAACAAGAAGACCTGCGGCAAAAATACCGTCCTTACCTCTGATGTGACCTTTTATTGTAAGACCACCGCTGGATTCGCCGCCGATGATAGCGTCGGTTTCTTCCATTTTAGAACTGATATGCTTGAATCCTACAGGTACTTCATGACATTTCTGACCGTAATCTTCAGCAATTCTGTCTAAGATATGGGTAGTTGCCAGGTTTCTTACGCAATCGCCTCTCCAACCTTTGAACTTGAGCAGATAATAATACAGAAGTATCATTATTTCGTTGGGATGAATAAATCTGCCTTTTTCATCAATTATACCTATACGGTCAGCATCGCCGTCTGTTGCAATACCGATGTCATATCCTTTTTCACAAACCATATCGGCAAGTCTTGTAAGAGTTCCCGCTGAAGGAGAGGGAAGTCTGCCGCCGAAAAGAGTATCGTGACGGTCGTTAATTATGTCAACCTCACAACGTGCTGTCAGCAGAATAGTCTGAAGGGATGTACGGGAAACGCCGAACATGGGGTCGAGGAGGACCTTAAGACGTTTGTTTCTGATGCTTCCCAGGTCTATCATGCTGAGAATACTGTCGATATAGTCGTTAAACGGTTCAACAATTTCTATAGTTCCGGCTTTTATGCTGTCATCAAAGGAAACTGTTTTAACCTCGGATACTTTGCTGATATATTCTTCAATCTCAGCAGTAACGGTTTCATCAGCATCACGTCCGCCGAGGGTGAATATCTTGATTCCGTTATATTCAGCGGGGTTATGACTTGCTGTAACAGCCATACCATATTTGCAGCCGCTGTTTTTTACGGCGTACATAATAAGAGGTGTGGGAGCATTCTGATTAATAAAGCTCACCTTTATACCATTTGCAGCAAGAACCTCTGCCGCCCATTTTGCGCCTACATCAGACAGAAATCTTCTGTCATAACCGATTGTGATTTCATCGGCTTTTTCTGTTATCATTTTATCGGCGAGAGCCTGGGAAAGAAGCTGAATATTAGCTTTTGTAAATTCATCCGCAATAATTGCTCTCCAACCGCCTGTACCAAATTTAATCATTTTAAATCTCCTTATTCGCTTTTAAGTATTTTTTCACAGAGTGCAAGTTCTTCTGGTGTGTTTACGCCGAGAATTTCGTTTGTATTGTATATAACGTATGAAGCAATTTTTTTGCCTTCACCGATAAGAATTTTAGGAACGTCCGTCAGATAATATTCGCCCTGAGCGTTGTTGTTCTTAAGCTTTGCAAGATTATCAAAAAGAACATCGGCTTTAAATACATAAACGCCTACGTTAAGTTCTTTTATAGCTTTCTGCTCTTCTGTACAGTCTTTGTCTTCAACAATGTTTACGATCTGATCATTCTCACGGATAATTCTGCCGTAAGCTAATTTTTCATCGCTTACAGATGTAAGAATTGTACAGTCAGCACCGGAATTGCGGTGTTCTTCTACGAGCTTTTCGTATGTGGATTTTTTAAACAGAGGCATATCGCCGTAAAGAATGATTACATCACCTGTATAGCCTGCAAATTCATCCTTTGCCATAGAAACGGCATGACCTGTGCCTTTCTGTTCGTCCTGTGAAACGAAGGTATATTCGTCACTTAAACGGTCAATAACCATATCCTTTTTATAACCTACAACAATTACCGTATCCTTACGGGGAATAAAATTTGTGTTATCAAGCACATACTCGATAAGAGCTCTGCCATTTGCCTCTCTGAGCACCTTGGGTGCATTGAATTCTTCGGATAAAAGGCGTGTTCCTTTACCTGCTGCCAAAACAATAGCTTTCATTAACATTCATATCCTTTCATATTGATTTATATATATTTTATCATATTTTTACAAAAAAGTATTTGTAATTTTTTTTACAAAGTTTGTATTTTTATTGTAAAATCTCTTTACAAAATGTATGTGGTTGTGGTAAAATATAAGTATGAGAAAAAACTGAAAGGAAAAAAA
>JAZOTK010000077.1:0-5834 GCA_045657605.1 Clostridia bacterium | reverse complement strand
GCACTTATAAAACAGGAATTTGAAAACGTATTTGAAAAATTCGATATAATCGCAAGTCCGGTATATCCCACAACAGCATTCAGACGTGGAGAAAAAACAGGTGATCCGGTTAAGATGTACACAGGCGATATATGTACGGTTTCAGCAAATATTGCGGGAATACCCGGAATATCGGTTCCCTGCGGATTTGACAGCTCAATGCCAGTAGGATTGCAGATGATGGCGAATGCTTTCGGGGAAGAAACATTACTCAAAGCAGCATATACCTATCAGCTTGAAACGGATTTTCATAAGAGAAAGGACTTTGTGATATGAAATATGAAGCAGTAATCGGTATAGAAGTTCATGCAGAGCTGTCTACCGAAACAAAAATATATTGTGGCTGTGCAAATAAATTCGGCGGTGAGATAAACACTCATTGCTGTCCCGTATGCACAGGTATGCCGGGAGCACTCCCCGTACTTAACGGCAAGGTGGTTGAATATGCAATAAAAGCCGGACTTGCTATGAATTGTGAAATAACAAAAGAAAGTAAACAGGACAGAAAAAACTATTTTTATCCCGACCTGCCGAAGGCATATCAGATTTCACAGTTTGACCTGCCTCTCTGCCATGACGGATATATAGAAATAAAAGTGGATGGCGAAAAGAAAAAAATCGGCGTTACAAGAATACACATAGAAGAAGATGCCGGAAAGTCTCTCCATGACGTGGTTCCCGGTGCTTCGCTGATGGATTATAACCGTTGCGGAGTTCCGCTGATAGAAATAGTATCCGAACCGGATATGCGTTCTGCGGCAGAGGCGAAGGAATATCTTGATACATTAAAGTCCATACTGCAATATATAGGGGTATCCGACTGTAAAATGCAGGAAGGTTCACTTCGTTGCGATGTTAACGTATCTATCCGTCCCGAAGGACAGAAGGAATTCGGTGTTCGTTCAGAAATGAAGAATGTAAACACCTTCAGCGGTGCAATTAAAGGTATTGAGTACGAAATTGCGCGTCAGACAGAAATTCTGGAAAACGGAGGAGTAATCGAACAGGAAACAAGACGCTGGGACGATGCAAAAGGCGAAAGCGTACCGCTCAGAAGCAAAGAGGATGCACACGATTACAGATATTTCCCCGAACCTGACCTTATGCCTATTATAACTACCGATGAACAGATAGAAGCAATAAGAAAAGAAATTCCGGAGCTTCCTCATATTAAAAGAGAAAGATATGTAACTCAGTATGGTCTGCCGGAATATGACAGCGATCAGTTGACACAGCTTAAAGCAACAGCAGATTTCTTTGAAGAAACCATAAAAAACGGTGCGACACCGAAAGCGGCGTCACACTGGATAATGGGCGATATCTGGAGAATTATGAACGAAAAGTTTATGGTAATCGAAGATTTGCCGTTTACGCCGGTTCAGCTTGCGGATATGATAAAAGAAATCGAAAAAGGTACAATCAGTAATACTGCGGCAAAACAGGTTGTTGAAAAAATGTTTGAAACAGCCGAAGACCCGTCAGTAATCATCGAAAAACTCGGACTCAAACAGGTGAATGACGAAGGGGCTATCCTGGCAATAATAGATGAGGTAATAGCCGCAAATCCGCAGTCGGTAGCCGATTATAAAGGCGGTAAGGACAGAGCAGTAGGATTCCTGGTAGGACAGGTTATGAGACAGTCTAAGGGGAAAGCAAATCCCCAGACAGTAAACAAACTGCTCATAGAGCAGCTGCAGAAACTTTAAGGAGCGTTTGATATTGACTCGTAAGGAAAAAATATATGCGTTTATAAATACGGATAAATATGTTCCTCTTATGGAAAAAGAGCTTGCGGCGGTACTTGACGTGCCGCCTTCCGATATGGCGGAATTTCAGAATATTCTGCGTGAACTTACGGAAGAAGGTAAAATCGTAAAAAGCCGCAGAGGAAGATATATGACGGCAAGGGAAACCGGTTTGATTGCCGGGAAATATCAGGGTAGTGAGCGTGGTTTCGGATTTGTAATTGCAGAAGGGGAGGAAATCGATTATTTTGTTTCCTCGGACAATACAGGCGGAGCTATGAACGGTGACAGCGTTGTAATTAAGGTGATAAATAAGGCAACGGAGGACAGGCGTGCAGAAGCTCAGATTGTAAAAGTTACTGACAGAGCAAATAAAACCATAGTTTGCACTATGAAACGCAGGTTTAAAAAATGCTGCGCCATTCCCGATAATAAACGTATATGGCAATATGTACAGATAAATCCTGCCCATACAATGGGTGCTGAAAACGGACAGAAGGTAATGGTCGAAATTACAGCATACCCTAAAAAGGGCGGAGATGCTATGGGAAAGGTAACGGAAATCCTTGGCTGGGCAAACGACCCGGCTACATCTCAGCTTTGTGTGATAAAAAGCTTCGGGTTGCCGGAAAAATTCAGCGATGAGGTTATAGGCGAGCTTGAAAATATACCGGCAGAAGTAGCTGAAACCGAAATAAAAAACCGCAGGGATAAACGAAGCGAAACAGTAATAACCATAGACGGTGCCGATGCAAGAGACCTTGACGATGCCGTTTCTGTGAAAATCCTTGAAAACGGTAATTATCTGCTAAGCGTGCATATTGCGGACGTCAGTCATTATGTAAAAGAAGGTACGGCGATTTTTGATGAAGCCGTAGAACGTGGAACAAGCATATACCTGGCAGGTGGCGTAATACCGATGTTGCCGCCGAAACTGTCAAACGGTATTTGTAGTCTTAACGAAAACGTAACAAGACTTACATTGTCGATAGATATGGAAATTACACCCAAAGGGGAAATAATATCACACGATATTTACAAAGGCGTAATAAAAACCGCTCACAGAATGACCTATACCGATGTTGCGGCAATATTAAAAGGAAACTGTCGCCAGCGGAAAACCTATGCCGATATAGTTCCTATGCTAAAAGACATGAAAAAGCTGGCGGAAATTTTAAGAAAACGCCGCCACGGCGAAGGTAGTATAGATTTTAATTTCCCTGAAACAAAGCTGGAATTTGACGAAACCGGCAGAACGATAGATGTTTATCCTTATGAATATACAATCGCAAATATTATAATAGAAGAATTTATGCTTGCCGCCAACCGTACGGTAGCGGAAAGATTTTACTGGCAAAGCACGCCGTTTGTGTACAGAATCCACGAGCAACCCTCAGCGGACAAAATGACGGAGCTTTTACGGATTTTGTCGGTATTCGGCATAAAACTCAAAGGAAAACCTGAAAATATTCATCCCAAAGAACTGCAAAAGGTGTTGGAAGAAATAAAAGACAAACCCTATGAGCGGGTAGTGGGAACAATAATGCTTCGCAGTATGATGAAAGCCCGGTATTCGGTAGAAAACGAAGGACATTTCGGACTGTCTGCAAAGTATTACTGCCATTTCACATCTCCCATACGCCGTCTTGCCGACCTGGCAATTCACAGAATTATAAAGGCAAGCATTGATGGGATGGATTGCAGTAAATATCAGGCATTTTCAGCAGTAGCAGCAGAAAATGCTACTGACAGGGAGATACTTGCTGAGGAAGCGGAACGAACAAGCAAAAAACTGAAAATTGCCGAATATGTTCGTGATTTTATCGGAATGGAATGTGAAGGTGTAATTTCTTCAATTACAAAATCGGGATTTTATGTTGAACTGCCAAACACTGTGGAAGGCAGAGTTGCGCTGAGTGATATGGCGGACGATTACTATAATTTCATCCCCGGATCCTACAGCCTCAGAGGCGAGCGTACGGGAAAGACATATAATATAGGTGACAGCATAAAAATAATAATAAGCGGTGCAAATACCGTAACGGGAGATATTGACTTTGTGCCGGCAGATAAGGAGGTATTTGGGTGAAATACAGCGAACCTACGGTTAAAACCGAAAAAATATATGACGGCAGAATTATAAATGTCAGAAGAGATACTGTAAAACTGTGCAACGGTGCAGAAGCGGGCAGAGAGATTGTAGAGCATCCGGGCGGTGTATGCGTTGTTGCATGTACCGACGAAGGAAAAATCCTGATAGTAAAACAGTTCAGAAAGCCTTTTGATGAGGAAACTCTTGAAATCCCGGCAGGCAAACTTGATTACGGAGAGGCACATTACGACTGCGGTCTCCGTGAGCTTAAAGAGGAAACCGGATATACAGCAGGCAGGTATATTTATATAGGAGAGTTTTATCCGACACCCGGATTCTGTAACGAGAAGATTCACATATATTATGCAGATAATTTGACAAAAGGTGAGCAGTCACCTGATGAGGATGAATTTCTGGAGGTGTATGAATATACCTATGAGGAGCTGCTCGGAATGATTATGTCAGGAGAAATCCACGACTGTAAAACGGTTATAGGAATTCTTATGATGAGAGAAATGAAAGAAAAAGGGAAAATATAAAAAAGTCAGTCGCAATTACCTGACTCAAATTAAAACACGAAAGGAAAGATTTAAAATGAAAATCAAAGGATTAACACACGCAGGAATTATAGCTTGTCTTTATGCAGTACTTACACTTATGCCGGGGCTTAATGCATTGGCTTTTGGACCTGTTCAACTGAGGGTATCGGAGGTTATGACGGTTCTGGCAGTGTTTACACCCTGGGCTGTGCCGGGGCTTACTATAGGCTGTCTGATAGCAAATATGATAGGAAGCCCGATGATTCTTGATATGATTTTCGGAACAGCCGCAACATTTTTTGCGGCAGTAGCTACATATAAACTCAGAAAAAGAACAATTCCGGCAATAATAATGCCGGCACTGTTTAACGGTGTTATAATAGGAAGCATGATAACAGCTTTTTACAGCGAAACTGCCTTTTCGATAAAATTACTTCTGTTTAATATGTGTAGTGTAGCAGCGGGCGAGCTTATTGTATGTGTGGTTTTAGGCTATCCGCTGATAAAGATACTCAGGAAATATAAAATATTTAACTGATATAAGGAAATTAATCACAGACGAATCCCTATAAAAAACACAAAAACTTGTGCAAAAGCTCCAAAAAGAGAGAAAAAGAGAAAAAAATAATAAAAAAGTGTTGACAAAGGGGAGAAAACGTGATATAATAATCAAGCTGTCGCAGATGACGGCTATCACAAAAAGCCCGGGAAAGTATGAGTAAAAAATTTTTAAAAAAGTTTTAAAAAGTACTTGACAAAGGCGAAAAAGTGTGATATAATAGATAAGTCGCTTAAAAGAGCGGCGGTGGTCTTTGAAAATTAAACAGTGATGACAAAAAGAAGTGTAGGTTCTTTAGTCAAGCACTTTGAGTGCTTAAAAAGAACATCCTTTATGAAAAGTAAACGGATAAGAAATACGTCAGAGGACGTAACTGAATAAGTCAGAAAATTAAACGGACTATAAATTTTTATAGAGAGTTTGATCCTGGCTCAGGACGAACGCTGGCGGCGTGCCTAACACATGCAAGTCGAACGAAGCAACCGAGGAGCTTGCTCCATGGTTGACTGAGTGGCGGACGGGTGAGTAACGCGTGAGCAATCTGCCTCTAAGAGGGGGACAACCTAGGGAAACTTAGGCTAATACCGCATGACATATGATTTTCGCATGAAGAACATATCAAAGATTTATCGCTTAGAGATGAGCTCGGGTGCGATTAGGTAGTAGGTGGGGTAACGGCCTACCTAGCCGACGATCGGTAGCCGGACTGAGAGGTCGATCGGCCACATTGGGACTGAGACACGGCCCAGACTCCTACGGGAGGCAGCAGTGGGGAATATTGCGCAATGGGGGCAACCCTGACGCAGCAACGCCGCGTGAAGGAAGAAGGTTTTCGGATTGTAAACTTCAACAAGCAGGGA
>JAZOTK010000076.1:0-2631 GCA_045657605.1 Clostridia bacterium | reverse complement strand
AGCTTATGCAGACCTGCGCTTATCTTATCCTCATCGCCACGGTTTTTAGCTTTGAAAGCCATTGTATAAACTGCAGGCGGGAAGTCGAAGGCTTCAAAGGTATAAGGCTTGCTCTGTGCCGCAAAAGCATCTCCTGTAGAGGTGGAGGTCAGTTTTGCAACTGCACATATATCACCTGCACAGGCGGTATCCATATCTATTTTTTCTTTACCTCTCATAGTCATAACTGAACCGATTTTTTCGGTTACGAGAGTATTTGAGTTATATACGGCTGTATTTTTATCCAGTCTGCCGGAATATACTCTGATAAGCGATAATTTTCCTACAAACGGGTCATTTATTGTTTTAAATACGAGAGCACCAAGAGGAGCGTCGTTATCAACGGGAAGCTCGCAGATGTCATCACCGAGAAGCGCTGTTTTAGGCATTGCTTCAAGGGGAGAAGGAGCATAAGCGGACAGACAGTCCATAAGACCGGTGACACCTTTATTTTCAAGTACACTTCCGCACATTACGGGGAACAGACTGCGTGATGCTATAGCGTTTGCAGTACCGCGTTTCATATCCTCATAAGTAAACTGCTGGTCGGAGAAGAATTTTTCAAGAAGTTCTTCATCAGATTCTGCAATAACTTCACAGAGAGTTCCTTTCGCTTCCTGGAGTGCGGCATAATATTCATCGGGAACATCTGCTACTCTTATTTTATCTCCTTCAAACATAAAGGCTTTACTTTCGATTATATCTATATAACCGGTAAATTCTGTACCGTTTTTAATAGGTATATGGATAGGAACTACCTTACCACCGAATTTGTCGGTCATTTCAGCTACTACTTTATCAAAATCAGCATTTTCGTGGTCCATTTTGTTTACAAAAAACATAACGGGCAGACCAGATTTTTCTGCACAGGCAAAAGCAATTTCGCCGCCTACTCTTATACCGGATTTGCCGCTTACAACAATAAGACCGGTGTCACAAGCCGCTGCAGCAGAATACATATCGCCTACAAAATCGAAGTATCCGGGAGTGTCTACAATATTAAGCTTGCAACCCTTCCATTCAACTGCTGCAAGAGAGGTTCTTACAGACATAAGTCTTTTTGCTTCCTCGCTATCGTAATCCGATACGGTATTGCCGTCTTCAATGCGACCCATACGTGAAATAACACCTGTATTAAAAAGCATTGCTTCAACCAGCGAGGTCTTTCCGGCCTTGCTGTGTGCCAGCAGTGCAATGTTTCTCAGTTTTTGACTTTCATAAGTGTTCATTAAAATCAACTCCAATTCTATGTTATTTCATTATGTATACTTCTGTATGAAGTATTATGTATATATTATAACATAATTACAGGTCATTGTATGTATAATTTTTTCACAATATTAAAAAATTATAATATGCATTTTGTTGAAAAAAAATAAATAGTAACGAAATGCATCGTTACTATTTGTGAAAATTGCTGAAATTGAATTTTTTTCGTCTGAGCCCTTTAAACTGCTCCAGATATTCCCTGTCTCTGTCGGTAAGGTCTGCCTTGCGCAGAAGGTCGGGGCGTTTGATTCGGGTACGGAGCAATGACTGCTCGCGTTTCCATTTTTCGATATTATCGTGATGACCTGAAAGCAATATGTCGGGAACGGTTTTGCCGTTTATTTCATAGGGACGTGTATAGTTGGGATATTCCAGAAGTCCATTGAAGTGGGAGTCGTTGCTGTATGCATCTTCTCCGGGAAGAACACCGGGGATAAGTCTTGATACACTGTCGATAAGAGCCATAGCGGGTATCTCACCGCCGGTCAGAACATAGTCGCCGATGGAAATTTCCATATCAACAATATCCTCAATAATACGCTCGTCAACACCTTCGTAATGACCGCATAAAATGACCATTTCAGGCAGGGCTGACAGCTCGCGTACAAGCTGCTGATCGAGAACTCTGCCCTGCGGAGACATATATGCGGTAAAAATTTTTCTGCCGCCGCATACGTGTTTCCAGGCGTCGTATATGGGCTGATAAGACATAACAAGACCCATACCGCCACCATAGGCATAATCGTCAACTTTACGGTGTTTATTTTTTGCAAAATCACGGATATTCACATAGTTGAATGATAAAATGTCACGGGCGGCGGCACGTGCAATGATACTGTCGCCCATAACAGCTTCAAACATATCCGGAAAAAGGGTAAGTACATTAAACCGCAAAGGTTACACCCCCGCTTTTGTCTGTTCGCGGAGCAGGTCGCGGATTTCTGTAAGAAGTGCTTCTTCGGCAGTAGGTTCCGGCGCAGCTTCAGGTTCCGGAGCAGGTTCGGGTTTTTTCTTAAGTGCGGCAATAAGCTTCACAAAAGCGAATACGCAGATTGCGATAAGAAGAAAATCCAGAATATTCTGCAGGAACATACCGTATTTAATTTCAATAGGTGCCGCATCGGGTGCTGCTGTGTTTGCTATTTTGTAAGATAATGCGGAAAGATTAACTTTACCGGTAAGTACGCTGATAGCAGGCATCACCACATCGCCTACGAGCGAGGTAACAATTTTACCGAATGCACCACCAATGATTACACCGACAGCCATATCGATAACGTTTCCTTTTACTGCAAATTCTTTAAAGTCCTTTAAAATTCCCAT
>JAZOTK010000075.1:0-5721 GCA_045657605.1 Clostridia bacterium | reverse complement strand
ACTCTTTTTATTATTTCCATTTTATAAATCCGTAGCTTTCAAGTATACGAAAATATTCTGCCAGACGTTCATATAAGGGATGTGCTTTTTCGCCCAGCTCTTTTTCTACTTCCTCGCCTATGGCGATTATATTTTTCCTGTGGTCCATAAGCTGCCATACAAGACTGCCTGTTTCATCAAGATGAATATAGCTTATCTTCGGTTTTTTCAGTAAAACCTGAAATATGCGATTAAAAACACCTTTATTTTCTTTTTCAAGCGTTACTATGCCGGTTTCGTCCTTCGTCCAGCCGATTTCATCTGCCCTTACGGGAATACGTTCAAGATAATTTTCTTTTCCGTTTTTCATAGCTTATTTCGCTCTCTTTTTCCAAATTGAAAATTTGAGTACGGTAAGGATTATTACAGCAAACAGTATCAGTCCGCCGATATTTGCCACAGCTGTCGGAATACCAAAGCTTGCAGAAAGATTGATTATTTCATCCCAGCCGAATACCGCAAGAAGTGCAAGTAATATACCTACAAGACCTTCGCCGGCAATCATACCTGAACAGAACAGAATACCGTCATTTACGATTGCTTTCTTTTCAGTTTCGTCACGTTTTAATTTATCAAGTGCAAGTCTTACAAGTCCACCTACCATTATGCAGGCGTTAAGCTGTACGGGCAGATATACACCGATTGCAAACGGCAGAACGGGTATACCTACAATTTCAACTACAACTGCTATAAATACACCGATAAATACTAATGTCCAGGGCAGATTTCCGCCCATAACGCCTTCAATTATCATCTTCATAAGAGTAGCCTGAGGTGCTCCGAGCTGGTCGGTACCAAATCCCCATGCACTGTCTAAAAGATAGAGAGTGCCACCGATAGCAAGAGCCGCCGCAATTACACCTATAATTTCGCCAATCTGCTGTTTTTTAGGAGTAGCACCAAGCAGGTATCCGGTTTTTAAATCCTGTGATGTATCACCTGCAAAAGCAGAAACGATACATATTATAGAACCAATTGCAATAGCACTGGTCATACCAACTATTCCTGTGCTTCCTGTCAGCTTGAGTATAAGTGTTGCTATAAGGAGAGTTGCAATTGCCATACCGGATACGGGGTTGTTACTGCTTCCTACAAGACCAACCATTCGTGATGATACTGTAGCGAAGAAGAATCCGAATACTACAACGATTACTGCTCCCAAAAATGTTACGGGAATTGCCGGTACAAGCCATACAAGTACAGTAAGGACAGCTATTGCCGCAATAACAATTTTAATGTTTATGTCACGTTCTGTACGCAGGTTTCCGCCGCCTACACCTGCTGTCATACTTTTCATTGCACCTGCGAATGTTTTAACTATAAGCGGAAGTGATTTTATAAGACTTATAATACCGCCTGCCGCAAGAGCACCAGCTCCGATGTATCTTACATAAGAGCCCCAGATTGCACCTGCACCGCCTTCGGCAAAAATAGCACCTATAGTTTCTGTTCCGGGATAAAGTATAATATCAGAACCGAAAAGAACTATCATAGGAATAATTACCATCCAGCTCAGAACACCGCCGGCAAACATATAAGAAGAAATTCTCGGTCCGCAGATGTAACCTACGCTCATTACAGCCGGATAAATCTGTGTTCCTATAGAACCTGCAAATCCTTTGAATGTCAGCGAAATTTCGCCTGCTACCAGTTTTAATCCGTCAATTATAAATTTAAAAATAGCCGCAAAGCCCATTCCGGCAAATACAGTTGATGCATTCGCTCCGCCTTCTTCACCTGCAAGTAAAACCTCAGCACAGGCTGTTCCTTCCGGATACGGAAGCACGCCGTGTTCTTTTACTATAAGTGCATTACGAAGCGGTACCATAAAGAATACGCCCAAAAGACCGCCAATTAAAGCTATAAGTGTAATCTCAAGTATTCCGGGCTTGTCCATTTTTCCTTCTGCTGCCCATAAAAACAGCGCGGGAAGTGTGAATATCGCTCCTGCCGCCAGAGATTCGCCGGCAGAGCCTACTGTTTGTACGATGTTACTTTCGAGAATTGAGTTTTTACGCATAACTACACGTATAACCCCCATAGCAATAACTGCCGCAGGAATAGATGCAGAAACTGTCATACCAACCCTAAGTCCCAAATATGCGTTTGCCGCACCGAATATTACCGCGAGAAGGATGCCCATTACGATAGATGCTACCGTTATTTCGGGTGTTACCTTTTCTGCCGGAACATACGGTTTAAAATTATTTTGCTCGTTCATATCTTCTCCTATCCGGAATACAAAGTATTCCTAATATTAATATCAATTAAACATTATATCATAAATTTGCAAAGATTGCAACAAAAAAATGCATTTCTTTTAAAATATTTTATAAAAAAAGAAAAATTTTTTATTTTCTATTGATTTACTGACTTTTTTATGTTAATATATAATTATAAATACATATACGGAAGGTTGATTATATGAAATATCTTATTTTTCTCGGAGATGGAATGGCAGACTATCCTATGCCGGATTATGATAATAAAACGCCTCTTGAGCTTGCAAAAAAGCCTAATATGGACGCTCTTGCATCAAAAGGTATAGTGGGGCTTGCCAAAACGGTACCCGATAATTTAAAACCGGGCAGTGACGTTGCAAATTTATCTGTTATGGGATATAATCCGGATGACTGCTATACCGGCAGATCACCTCTTGAAGCGGCAAGTATCGGCGTAGAATTACAGGAAGGAGATATTACTTTCCGCTGTAATCTCGTGACTCTGTCTGATGAAGAAAATTATGAAGATAAAACAATGGTTGATTATTCTTCTGACGAAATTTCTACTGCAGAGGCAAGAGAAATTATTGCCGATATCAATAAAGCTCTCGGAACTGATGAGCTGGAATTCCACGCCGGAATCTCATACCGTCATCTTCTTGTGTGGCATGGTGCAAAGGAAGAATATAAGCTGACTCCTCCCCACGATATTTCCGACAGGAAAATCAAGGAATATCTGCCCAATATACCGCTTTTCAGAGAAATGATGAAAAAAAGTCACGAAATACTTAAAACTCATCCTGTTAATTTAAAAAGAATTGAAAGAGGACTCAGACCTGCAAACTCGATATGGCTCTGGGGTGAAGGTACGAAACCTACCATTAACTCATTTAAATCCCGTAGCGGTCTTTGCGGTAGTGTTATTTCTGCAGTTGACCTGGTTAAAGGTATTGGTATTTGTGCTGATATGAAAGTTGTTGAAGTTGAAAACGTAACAGGTAATATTGATACAAACTTTGAAGGAAAGGCAAAAGCTGCTGTTGAAGAATTTAAAAACGGTGCAGATTTTGTATATCTCCATTTTGAAGCTCCCGATGAATGCGGTCACAGAGGCGAAGCTGAAAATAAAATAAAATCAATAGAATATCTTGATGAAAGAGTTCTTAAATACATATTGGCGGAAATGGATAAAGAAGGATTTGAATATACTATTCTTGTTATGCCTGACCATCCCACTCCTATAGAACTTAAAACACATACACGTGATGCAGTTCCGTTTATTCTTTACAGAAGCAATGACGAAAAGGACAACAGCGGATGTGTATATACTGAAAAAACAGCAAAAGAAAGTGGTATTTATATAGAACACGCTTACACCTTGCTTGATATGATGCTTGAAAAATAATCAAAAAAGGCGGCTAATCAACAAGCGATTAGCCGCCTTAATTATTAGTGATGTGAGTGACATTCTGAGCAACAACCGTCACAAGCAGGTTTTGCTACCGGTGAAGGCAGACCCTGCCGTTCATAATAGTTGTTTATTGCCGCCTGTATTGCTTCTTCTGCAAGAACAGAGCAATGAATTTTAGCCGGAGGCAGACCACCGAGCATATCTATTACCTGTTTGTTGGTAATTTTAAGTGCTTCTTCTACAGTTTTACCTTTTACAAGGTCTGTAGCAACGCTGCTGGTAGCGATTGCCGCACCGCAACCGAAAGTTTTAAATCTTATATCTTTAATGATATTATCTTCAATAAGCATTGACATTTTCATTATATCTCCGCATTTTGCGTTTCCTACCTGTCCTACTGCATTGGCATTTTCAAGCTCGCCAACATTGTGCGGGTTTGAAAAATGTTCCATAACTTTTTCTGTATACATAAAATATCTTCCTTTCTGTTATTCATTGTACAGGGGTGACATAGCCCTGAGTTTTCCTACTATTTCAACAAGCTTTTCAACAAGAAAATCTATCTGGGCGTAGGTGTTATATTCGCCTAAAGAAATTCGAAGTGAGCCGTGTGCTATCTCGTGCGGTAATCCGATTGAGAGAAGCACGTGTGACGGGTCAAGAGAACCTGAAGTACACGCCGAACCGCTTGATGCCGCAATTCCGTTCATATCAAGAAACAGAAGCAATCCTTCACCTTCAATAAATTCAAAGGAGAAATTGGCATTTCCCGGAAGTCTTTTTGAAATATGACCGTTAAGTCTGGTATGAGGTATTTTGCTTAAAACCTCTGTTATAAGATAATCTCTCATCTGAGAAAATTTCAGTCTTTTTTCTTCTATATCCACACAGGCAAGTCTGAGTGCTTCTGCCATACCTACAATACCGGCAACGTTTTCTGTTCCCGCACGTCTGCCCGCTTCCTGCGCTCCGCCTTCCATAAAGTTCTGCGGTCTTACGCCTTTACGGATATAAAGCGCTCCGATACCTTTCGGTCCGTAGAATTTATGTGCCGACATCGACATCATATCCACATTCATCGCTTTAAGATTTATCGGAAGTGTTCCTACTGCCTGAACAGCGTCTGTATGGAAAATTATGTTGTGTTCTTTAGCTATAGCACCAATCTCGTCAATAGGCTGAATAGTACCGATTTCGTTATTGGCATACATAACAGTTATAAGAATTGTTCTGTCGCATATTGCGGCTCTTATGTCTTCGGGATTTATAATACCTTCGCTGTCGGGTTTTATATAAGTAACCTCAAACCCTTCTTTTTCAAGTTTCTGGCAGGTATGAAGTACCGCGTGATGTTCAAAAGCTGTGGTAATTATATGATTTCCTTTATTTTTCTTAGCGTATGCCGTTCCTCTGATTGCCCAGTTATCCGCTT
The DNA here is from genome assembly GCA_045657605.1 of Clostridia bacterium. GTDB lineage: Bacteria > Bacillota > Clostridia > RUG12999 > RUG12999 > JAZOTK01. Next base: position 617 of record JAZOTK010000075.1, on the reverse strand, counting down.
CGCTTCCGCAACCGGTAAAAAATATCTCCGTAGCTTCGCAGCCGAGACACTCGGCTATCTGCTCTCTTGCCTTTGATACTATTTCCTTAGCTTCTCTGCCGATACCGTATATACCCGACGGGTTACCGTAATGAGTAGTGTAGCAAGGAAGCATTTTTGCCAGTACCTCAGGTTTTACATAGGTAGTAGCGGCATGGTCAAAATATATATTAGTATTCATAAGTACCATCCTTTATTTTAAATATCTTATCAATAAAATTATACACCATTTCAGTTTGCTTTTCAATTGTATTATTGTACAATAATTTATTTATATATTCTACTTCTTTTGAATAATTTTCTCCATTATAAAATCACGGAAAACTGCTCCGTCTCCGAAATCGTTTGTCTGCTCGCCGCATATAGAAAATCCCGTAGCTTTATATGCTTTGATTGAATTTTCGTTATCGCTGTTTACCGCAAGATAAATTCTGCCGATAGCATTTTCCCTGCAAAGCTCCGAGAGATGCTGTACGAGTTCTGTAAAATGCCCTTTTCCTCTGTACTGCTTTTTCAGATACGCCTTATCAAGATACAGTCCCGTATCGGTATTTTTAATTGCAAAATATCCTGCTGCC
>JAZOTK010000074.1:0-17050 GCA_045657605.1 Clostridia bacterium | reverse complement strand
CATTGCCGTTATGGAAAAAGCGGGTATAGATATTTCCGCCCACGTTCCTATGCAGTTCAGCGACCTTTTTATAGATGAATATGATCTGATTCTTACTATGTCTCCTTCCCATCGGGATTATCTTATTTCCCACGGAGTTACTTCTACCAAGGTTTACTGCCTTTGCGAATATGCAGGGGAGGCTGGCGAAGTCCCTGACCCTTACGGCGGAGATGAATCGCTGTACGCCGCTACTGCCGAAACTTTGAAAAGGCTGGTTGAGAAAATAGAATTATGACAGATATTTTAAGAGAAGAATATATTCAGGATATAGCAAGAATAGAAGCCGAATGTTTTTCCGAGCCCTGGTCAGAAAACGCCTTCCGCAGTGAGCTTACAAACCCTTCTGCGGTATATTTCGTTGCTACAGAAGACGGAAAAGCTGTAGGATATGGTGGTATGCACATCGTTTTAGATGAGGCATACATAACCAACATCGCTGTTGATAAAAATTTCAGGCGTCGCGGTATAGGCCGGACTCTTTTAGAAGAGCTGATAAATTTTTGCCGCAGTAAAAACCTGGTCCTCATCACGCTTGAGGTACGTGCGGGAAATACAGGGGCAATAGAGCTTTATACCTCTCTCGGATTTAAAAAAGTCGGTACCCGCAGGAATTTTTATTCCGCGCCTACTGAAGACGGCGATATAATGACTTTATATTTTTAGGAGACTGATATGAATATTTGCGGAATCATATGCGAATACAATCCTTTTCACAGCGGTCATGATTATCAGATAAAGGAAACACGGAAAAAAGCTGATGCTGTTGTTGCCGTAATGAGCGGAAGTTTTACTCAACGTGGCGAGCCTGCTCTTTTTGATAAATGGAGCAGGGCATCGGCGGCTGTGCGCTGTGGTGTTAATCTTGTTATTGAACTGCCTTTTTTCATTTCCTGCTCCCCTGCCGAATATTTTGCATCGGGTGCAGTCAGATTACTTAAGGCAACAGGCATTGTAAACTCTCTTTCATTCGGAAGTGAGAGCGGAAGCTTAGACGAGCTGTGCGCTATGGCAGATTCAGAAGAAAAAAGTGAAAACATAAAAGAAAATCTGCGTAGCGGCAACAGCTATGCAAAAGCCGTAGGCAACGATTTTCTTACTCCTAACAACATTTTAGCTATTGAATATATACGTTCAGTCAGAAAATATGCTCCTTCTTTTGAGCTTTTTACCATAAAAAGGCAGGGAGAAGGATACTTAAGCTCCGCTACAGGCGAAAGCATAATCAGCGCAACCGGTTGCCGGCAGCTTATTGCAGAAAAAAAGCTTGATGAGCTTTCAAAATATGTTCCGGGTCCTGCTTTTGAGATTTATAAAGAAAAAATAACTGCCGGTGATTTTTCGGTTATATCAAATCTTGATTCCCTTTTTATCGGACTTCTTCGCCGTGATCGCAGTTTTTTGAAGGATATTGCTTATGTAAGCGAAGGGATTGAAAACTGTTTTTACCGCTACGGGGATATTTGTAGCGGCATCACCGAAGTGGCAGAGCTTGTAAAATCCAAAAGATATACACGCGCAAGAATTAACCGTATTATTGCAAATTCTCTTGTCGGTGTAACAAAAGATGATTTAACCGAATTCCTTTCTGCTACGCCGGCTTATGCCCACGTGCTTGCCGCAGACAATCTCGGGCTTTCTCTGCTTAAAGATATAAAGATCCCCGTTATTACAAACGGCAAGGCGGCAAATTCTCTTAGTGGTACAGCAAAGAAAATCTGGGACGCAGAATGTCTTGCCACGGATATTCACGCGCTGAGTTTTGCAAACAAAGAAAACCGCCGCGGAAGACAGGATTATACACATTTTTTCAATACCTGATACAGAGGAGGGAAAATATGTCTTTTACACTTGATGTTAAAAATGAACTTGTTAATATTAATACTGACGATATATGCTGCAGGCGTGCAATGTTTGCGGGAATTATAAGTTTTGGCGGCAGTATCCGAAAATCTGATTACATTTTTTCTACAGAAAATATTGCTGTTGCTGAGCTTATTACCGATCTTGCATCTCAGCTTTTCGGTCTTAAAACTCAGATTACGGCAAAAGGTAGCTCCTATTCACTGATTGTCTGCGGTGCAGAAACCATTTTCCCGTCGCTGGGAATATATCTTGAAGGACTGCCGGGTTTTCATATTCCGTCAGCCATTATCTCTGACTGTTGTCTCAGGGCTTACGCAAGAGGCGCTTTCATTGGTGGAGGTAGTGTAATGTCTCCCGAAAAAAGGTATCATCTTGAGTTTGTAACTCCTCATTATTCGATAAACAACGAATTTCAGAAAATATTTATGCATTTTGATATACCTTCAAAATCTTTAATGCGCAAATCAAGGTATGTTACATATTTTAAAGATAACGAGATTATATGCGATGTTCTTGCGATGATTGGTGCAGGCAACGCCGTTCTTGAGGTTTCAAATACCAATATCGTAAAGAGTATGAAAAACCGCAATAATCGTTGTATTAACTGCGAAACGGCAAATATGATGAAAACCATAAATGCCGCCGTAAATCAGGTTGTGGCAATAGAAAAAATAAAAAACACTACCGGTCTTTCTTCCCTGCCACCCGCTTTGGAGGAGCTTGCAAGACTAAGACTTGAGTATAACGATTTATCGCTTAGCGAAATTGCAAAAATGATGCACCCTCCCCTCAGCAAATCGGGAGTAAACCACCGTATGCGACGTATTATGAAACTTGCGGAAGGAGATGATTCGGTTGAGTAATTTTGTACATTTACATACTCATACAGAATACAGTCTGCTCGACGGTGCCTGTCGTATAGATAAGCTGATTGCCCGTGTAAAAGAGCTTGGCATGGACAGCATTGCCATCACCGACCACGGTAATATGTACGGTGTTATAAAATTTTATAAAGAAGCACAAAAGCAAGGTATAAAACCGATCTTAGGCTGTGAGGTATATACTGCTCCCCGAAGCCGTTTCGATATGGAAGGCAGGCAGGATAAAGACCCCGGACATCTTGTGCTTCTGGCAGAAAATAATACCGGCTGGCATAATCTGATAAAAATTGTATCGGCAGGATTTACAGACGGGTTTTATTATAAACCCCGTGTTGATGAGGAGATTCTCCGAAAATACAGCGAGGGTATCATTGCCCTGTCAGCTTGTCTCGGTGGAGACATTCCTTCGGCTATTTTAGAAAATGACGATGCCAAGCTGAGCCGCTATGTAGAAATGTACACGGATATTTTCGGCAAAGAAAATTTCTTTATCGAGCTTCAGGACCACAATCTTCCTGAACAAAAGCCTGTCAACACACGTCTTATAACCCTTGCAAGGCAGTACGGACTGGGGCTGGTTCTTACCAACGATATTCATTATATAAACAAAGACGATGCCAAGGCGCAGGATGTTCTTTTGTGTATACAGACGAACCGCAAAGTTGGTGATGAAAACCGCATGAGGTTCGGCAGTAATGAATTTTATGTCAAATCGCCCGATGAAATGGCGGAAATATTTCCTGACCTTACTGAAGCCGTAGAAAATACCGTTAAAATCGCTGAGCGTTGCAACGTCGAGCTTGAATTCGGGAAGTTTCATCTGCCTAAATTCCCTCTGCCCGAAGGCATCGACAGCTATGAATATCTGAAAAAGCTTTGTGAGGACGGGCTTAATCAGCGATACGGCAAAGATGCGGACAGTCTCCGCGACCGTCTTGACTACGAGCTTACTACTATACGCGATATGGGATATGTAGATTATTTTCTTATAGTATGGGATTTTATCAAATATGCCAAGGATAACGGCATTCCCGTTGGTCCGGGCCGTGGTTCGGCGGCGGGCAGTATAGTTTCCTATGCACTCCACATAACCGATATTGACCCGATAAAATATCAGCTCATTTTTGAGCGTTTCCTCAATCCCGAAAGAATAAGTATGCCTGATATTGATATAGATTTCTGTATCGAACGGAGAGGCGAGGTAATAAATTACGTAATTGAAAAATACGGAGCAGATAATGTTGCTCAAATAGTAACCTTTGGCACAATGAAAGCAAAGCAGGTTATCCGCGACTGTGCAAGGGCTATGGATTTACCCTATGCAAACGCCGACAAGCTTGCAAAGCTTATTCCGAACGACCTGAAAATGACTATAGAAAAGGCTATGGAATCCGTTCCTGAGCTCAGGCAGTTATATGACGAGGACGAAACAGTAAAAGAAATAATTGATGTTTCCAAAAAACTTGAGGGTATGGCGCGTCACGCCTCTACTCATGCGGCAGGTGTCGTAATTTGCCAGAATCCTGTTACCGATTATGTGCCTCTGTCAAAAAACGGCGATGCTGTTACAACTGAATTTGATATGGATACTGTCCAGGAAATGGGCCTTCTTAAAATGGATTTCCTCGGTCTGCGTAACCTTACGATTATTAAATATGCTCTTGACAGAATACAGGCTGATACCGGCGAAATAATTGATATGAGTGCAATAGATTACAATTCAAAACCGGTGTATGATATGATTGCATCCGGAAATACGGATGGTGTATTCCAGCTCGAGTCCAGGGGTATGCGTAGCTTTATGACCGAACTACGTCCTGAAAATCTTGAAGATATAATAGCGGGAATCAGTCTTTTTCGTCCGGGACCTATGGACCAGATACCCACTTACGTTAAATTTAAAAATGACCCGTCAAGCGTAACCTATAAGCATCCGCTTCTTGAGCCCATTTTAGGAGTAACTCACGGCTGTATGGTGTATCAGGAGCAGGTTATGCAAATCGTACAGGAACTTGCCGGATATTCTCTCGGCAGAGCAGATCTTGTTCGCCGTGCTATGAGTAAAAAGAAGTTCGATGTAATGGAAAAAGAACGCCGCAACTTTGTTTACGGCGGTGACGGTGCAAGCGGTGCTGTAAACCGTGGTGTAAGCGAAGATATAGCAAATAAAATCTTTGATGAAATGATGGATTTTGCAAACTATGCTTTCAATAAATCCCACGCTGCCTGCTATGCGGTGGTCGCGTATCATACAGCATATCTTAAATATTATTATCCGAGACATTTTATGGCGGCACTGCTTTCCAGCGTGCTCTCTTTCCCGGATAAAATGTATCAGTATATTATAGCGACCCAGAAAATGAATATAAAGATACTGCCGCCTTCCATAAACCGCAGTTTTGATGAATTTACTGCTGACGGCAAGGATATCAGATACGGTCTCGGCGGCATCAAAAACGTTGGTCATAATGTGGTTGCTGAAATTGTCGAAGAACGCAAAAATGGTGATTTTACATCGTTTATGGATTTTGCCGAGCGTATGCAGGGCAAGGATATTAATAAACGTACAATAGAAAGTCTTATCCGTGCCGGTGCCTTTGATAATCTGGGTAACAACCGTCATCAGCTGATGGAAGGTTATTCGGCGGCACTTGATGCCCTTTCAGGCGACAGAAAAAATAATATTGACGGGCAGGTTGATTTGTTCGGGTTACTTGGCGATGAGAAAAAGGCGGACATAGAATTCCCCGACGTGCCGGAATATAGTACTAAACAGCTTCTTTCCATGGAAAAGGAAATGATAGGTATATATCTTTCCGGTCATCCGCTTGATGATTATAAGGATGCTGTAGAAAAAATCCCTCACGTTACTATGGCGGATATTACTCTCGCTACCGAAAATCCTGAAGAATCCGATGTTACGGACGGCAGTAAAATAACTTTTATAGGTATACTTGCGGCAAAAACGGAAAAAGATACAAAATCCGGAGGAAGAATGGCATTCTTAAATTTTGAAGACAGAATCGGCGGTATTGAAACCGTAGTATTTACCCGTCTGTTTGAAAAAGTAAAGCCTATTCTTGTTGCTGATGCACCTTACTGCATAACCGGCAGGTTGGATATAAACGAAACACAGGCAAAGCTGATTGCCGAGGATATAGTTCCTCTTGAGAGCGTAAATGTATCTTCAATGACAAAGGCGGCAGGCAATCGGAAGCTGTTTATAAAATTCGGGCTCGGCAAGGATTTCCTTCTGCCGCAGATGCAGGAGATAACCGCCGGATACAGAGGCGACACTCCCATAATCCTTTACATAGAAGAAACCGGGCAGAAGCTGAGTTCAAATCCTGAAAATTACGTAAATCCCACCGAAGAACTGCTGACAAAGCTAAAACAACTTCTCGGAGATGACTGTGTTGTATTAAAATAATAAAAAAGCCACCGCAAACGGAGATGACTTCTTCATTTGCAGTGGCTTTTTCAGTTAAGCTCGTCACATTGTCATTTTACTTTTCTGATGCAAATTTTTTATCTTTAAATAACAATGTTATACACCACAGACCGGCAACGGCAACAAGTGTATATATAATTCTGCTGATAAGCGCAAGCTGTCCGCCGAACAGCCAGCCTACAGTGTCAAAGCCGAACAGACCTATTCCGCCCCAGTTCAGTGCGCCTATTATTACAAGTATAAGTGCTATATTGTCCAATTTGTTTACCTCCAAATAACGAATGCAGAGTCAAAAAAGACCCTGCATCTGTTATTTGCATATTTTTAAATAATTATACCCGCAATGCCGTAAAAATAAGTCTACCAAAACCTGCCTCAGCAGGTGGGTATTTCCTGATTGCTTTATAAGTCCCCTGGCATATCGTAAGATACGGGGGCATTTACGCCACATTCAGAGAGTCAATTCCCATATGAAAAATGTTGGTTTAGGTAATACAAAATTTACAAACATCGCAGGCGCAATTTTTAAATGATTACTTTATAAGTATATCACATTTTTCAAAAAATATCAATAGTTATAAAAATATTTTTTTAAAAATCAGTCTTCTTCAAAATCAAAAACGTCTTTGTTTTTTTCTTTGAAAATTTCATATACGGAATCAAGGACGATTTCATCTACAACAGTAATAAGAGCATCGTCTTCTTCTGTCTCGCCTTCTTCAAGCTGCATGATAACAACGCCGTTATCAACATCCTCTACGGGTACCATTACAATATAATGTTCTCCCTCGTATTCAACATTATCCAGAAATTCAAACTCAACTTCATTTCCGTCCTCATCTGTTAAGATTACAGATGTTTCTTCTTCCTCAACGCCTTCTACAGGGTTTAAATCTTTTCTTTCTTCTGCCATTTTTTATTCCTTCCTTTCGTTTAATTATCTATCCAAATAAGCCTGGAGCAGAATAACCGCCGAAACGGTATCTACGACATTTCGTCTTTTTCTGCTTCCCGACATATCTGCTTCATTTAATATACGGTGCGCTTCCACCGTTGACAGCCTCTCGTCAATAAATTCATAGGGCAATCCTGACATTAGTGACAGCTTTTCAGCAAATTCTCTTGCAAGCTGTGCTGATTCGCCTTCGCTGCCGTCCATATTTTTAGGCAATCCCATAAGTATTTTCTCCACTTTTTCGGCAGATATAATATCATTTACCTTCTGAAGCTGTATTCTGAAATTCTTTTCGTGTACGGTAGCATAGGGCGTTGCTAAAATTCCCAGCGGGTCACTTATGGCACAGCCTATTCTTGCTTTTCCGTAATCAAGACACAAAATTTTCACATTATCCTTCCTCTAACAGTTTTATTGCTATTTCAGCAGATGTTTCAGCTTTCGCCTTAAATCCGTCTGCCGCTGATTTTAAGTCTTCCTCTATCGCCTCTTTGTTTTCCATACATTTATCGAGCATAGATTTATAATCTCCTCCCTGTATGGCGCGAGGGTCAAGGAAATAAGGTTGACCGATATATTTAAGAAAATTACTTACCTTCGGGTCGTATGCAATACCTACTGACGCTACATTATACAGCGTTGCATATACAAGCATATGCAATCTGACCGAAACTACCAAACTGCTTTTTTTCACTATTCCGAGTGTTGTGGGTATGTCAATGCGTTTACTTATAAATACCCCTCTGGTTTTCATTTTCGATACGATACTTCTGCTGATAGCCGCATCATAAGGATACTGCATAGGTATAAACACCGGCAGAAGTCCATGTTTTTCATAGATATAATCCGCCATCCCTGCACAGAGCTGGTCAAAATTTTCAGGGCATTTTTCCCATTTTCTTACCGATATGCAGACAAATGGTGTATCTTTGCCTACTCCGTAACGCTCCAGCAGCTCTGTTGCTTTCTGCTGATTTTCATCAGCTATACTGAAAACTGCATCTGCCGCAACCGCTTTCGGCGGTTTTTTTACACCGAGTTTCAGCAGTTCTTCATATGAATCCTCATCGCGCAGAGTTATATAATCCACGTTGTTTATAACCGCTTTCACCCTGCGTCTGTTGATTTTCTTATTAACAGGACCTATTCCGTTAGCGTAAAGCATAACCTTAGCGCCGGCTTTTTTCGCTCTTGATGTAACATAGAGATAATAAAGAAGCGATTTTGTGCTTGTAGCGTCCTGAATCAGGCTACCTCCGCCAAGAATAAACATTTTTGAATTTTTGATAGCCTTAAACATTCTGGTCATACTGTACCTGTGAGTTGCCGTCACGCCATACATTTCTGCTGTTTCTCTCGGGTTGAAGGAAAGCACATTTATGGAAATATCAGGCCTGCGCTGTCTGAGTGAGCTGACGATTGCATACAGCAGAGCGTCATCCCCGCTGTTTTTATAACCGTAATATCCGAGAATCGTAACATCATATTTAAAATTCCTGATTCCCATACGGTACAGCTCCAGATTATCCTGGACCATACGGTCAAGGGAATAGTTGCATTTAACCACGTTGCGGCAGTAGCTTCCCAAACGCTGTCTTTCATCATCTTCCATATGAAGAACAGTAAGCATATCATTTTTAAGAATTTCCGCCGATACCGGCAGACAGCCTCTGCAGGTAAAATTATTTTTATGAGCAATTTCCACGTTATCTCTTGTCAGTATACCTATATATCCTTCGGCTCCTGCTACCACAACGGGTTTTGCCATTGACATAGATTCAAGGATTGCTCTTGCTACGCCGACGCAAACTGTTGCCACCGACAGCAGTCTGGCTACATCTGTTCTTGCCCCTGTCATTACAACTGCAACTCTGCCCAGCGCCGCATTTATTTTAGCCGCACGTTTTTTAATATCTTCATAAATATTACCTTCTCCGATTATAAGAAGTTCAATATCAGGGATTTCAGCCGCTATATCAGGGAAAATATCAAGAAGCTTTTCAAGTGGCAGACAAACGTCATCATTCAGTCTGCTCATATATACAATACGTTTCGCTGCCGGATTCAGCCCAAATTCCTCATACACTTCCCCGTAATAGTTGTCCGGTGAAAATTTATCGGTGTCAACACCGTTGATACTGACAATTATATTCTCTGACGGCACCTTGTAGTTATCTATAAGATATTTCTTTATATCTTCACTTACCGCAAGGCTGTAATCTCCCCAGTTTGTCAGAAATTTCAGCCCGTGTGCGGTTACATAAGTCCCGTGTGTTGATGTGACAAAATTAAATTTAAGCGTTTTTCTTATCAGCCCGCAGATAAATGCCGGTATTCTCGCATGAGCATGTACAATATCCGGTTTTTCGGATTTTATTACTTCTTTCAGAATTTTATACGATTTTGCCATACACCGCAAATCTCTGCTGCTAAGTGGGGCCTCATAATGTTTTATTCCGCAGGCTTTGACTTCCGGCAGATAAGCACCGCTGTCTGATACCATAACAATTTCGTGTCCCAGCTTTTGCAGCTGTCTTGACAGCTCAACAACATGAGTCTCAGCACCGCCTATGTCAAGCCCCATAAGAGTCATAAGTATTTTCATACCGCACTCTCCAATCCTGTTTTATTTATTCTGCAATACCGCCGCTTTAACCGTATTCTTCATCAGCATTGCAATTGTCATGGGTCCTACTCCTCCCGGTACGGGTGTTATTGCACCGGCAACCTTACTTACCCCTTCAAAATCAACATCACCGCAAAGTTTACCTTCGCTGTTTCTGTTCATTCCTACGTCAATTACGACTGCACCTTCTTTTACCATATCAGCGGTAATCAGACTTTCCACACCAACAGCCGCAACCAGAATATCTGCTTCAAGACATTTTGCCTTTAAATCACGGGTTTTTGAATGGCAAATGGTAACCGTACCGTTTTTATGGAGCAGCAGCATTGCCTGAGGTTTTCCTACTATATTACTTCTTCCTACAACCACGCAGTTTTTACCGGCTACTTCAACACCGCTTTCGGCTATCAGTTCCATAACACCTGCCGGTGTACAGGGAAGAAAATCAAAATCTCCTATCATTATTTTCCCCACATTTACCGGATGGAATGCATCAACATCTTTTTCAGGAGAAATCCTGTTCAGTATAAGCTTTTCATCAAAATGTTTCGGCAAGGGAAGCTGCACAAGAATACCACTTATCGTATCAGTAGCGTTAAGAGTATCTATCAGCTCCAAAAGCTCGCTTTGCGGTGTCTCCGCCGGGAGTGCATATTCCTCCGAATATATTCCTATCTCCTCGCACGCTTTCTTTTTGTTATTCACATATACTCTCGATGCCGGGTCATCGCCCACGATGATTACCGCCAGCCCGGGTTTTATTCCTTTTTCCTTCAGCTTTGCCACTTCTTCCGCCAGCTCTGCTTTTATTCTTTTTGACACTGCTTTTCCGTCTAAAATCTTCATTTTTCTTCCCTCCGTTTTCATTGTGCTCAGGTCTGACAAGACACTCCTTGCCGTACCCTATCAAATCGCTTCTGCCCGCTTTTATCAATGCTTTTCGCACTATTGCCGCATTCTCGGGTTTTTTAAACTGCAGAAGCGCTCTTTGCATTTTTTTATCTTCCGGAGATTTTGCAACATAAACCTCCGTCATAGTTCTCGGGTCTATTCCTGTATAATACATACAGGTCGAAATTGTTCCCGGTGTAGGATAAAAATCCTGTACCTGCTGTGGGTTTAATCCCTCTTTTTTTAGATACAATGCCAACTCCACTGCTGATTTCAGCGTTGATCCCGGATGGCTTGACATCAGATACGGTACCAGAAACTGTTTTTTCCCTATTTCCTCATTTATCCTGTAAAATTTCCTGCAAAATTTATTATATACATCATTTTCGGGTTTCCCCATTTTTTCAAGCACTTCGGGGCTTATATGCTCAGGTGCTACTTTCAGCTGTCCGCTGACGTGATGCTCGCATATTTCCCGCAGAAACTCATCATTTTTATCCGCCATTATATAATCAAATCTCAGTCCTGAACGGATAAATACCTTTTTTATTCCTTCTATATTTCTGAGCTTACGCAAAAGTTCAAGATAATCTTTATGCGAAACCTTCATATTCGTGCATACCTTCGGGTACAGGCACTGTTTTGACGGGCATACACCGTTTTTCAGCTGATTATCGCAGGCAGGCTCTCTAAAATTTGCCGTTGGTCCTCCGACATCGTGAATATATCCTTTGAAATCAGGGTGGTGTGTTATCTTTTCAGCCTCACACAATATCGACTCGTGACTTCTGCTCTGCACTATTCTTCCCTGATGAAACGCCAGCGCACAGAAATTACAGCTTCCGAAACAACCTCTTGAGCTGATTATACTGAACTGTACTTCTTCTATCGCCGGAACGCCGCCCATCTTTTCATACATCGGATGCGGTTCTCTTTTGAATTTGAGAGAGAACACCCTGTCCAGCTCTTTTCTGGTCAGAGGCATAGCGGGTTTGTTCTGTACCAGATACCTTCCGGCACATTCCTGTACTACCGTTTTCCCTCTTATCGGGTCATTATGGTAATACTGAAGCTTTACCGCCTTTGCATAAGCCTCTTTAGACTGCGACACCTCTTTAAATGACGGACACTGTGCAAAATCGCCAAGCCCTTCCGTAGTCTTTGCAATATACGCTGTTCCGTCAATATATGTGAGCTGGGATATATCAAAGCCTTCATTCAGGGCTGTGGCAACTTCTGTTAAAATCCTCTCGCCCATACCATATATCAGCAAATCTGCACTGCTGTCAAAGAGTATAGAACGCCGCACCTTGTTATCCCAGTAGTCATAATGTGCATATCTTCTGAGACTGGCTTCTATTCCACCTATTATTATCGGTATGTTTCCGTAAGCCTCTCTTATTTTGTTACAGTAAACAATAGTAGCTCTGTCGGGTCGTTTGCCCGCTTTCCCGCCCGGCGAATATGCGTCTTCGCTTCTCGGTTTTTTTGCTGCTGTATAATGAGCAACCATAGAGTCTATATTTCCTGCCGAGACTAAAAATCCCAGTCTGGGTCTGCCAAATTCCTTAAAAGCCTCCGGGTCTTTTATATCGGGTTGCGACAGGATTGCAACTTTAAATCCTTCTTTTTCAAGAACTCTCGACAAAATAGCCGCCGCAAAGGAAGGATGGTCAACATAGGCATCTCCCGTTACAAAAACGAAATCAGCCTCGCTCCAGCCCCTCTCTTCCATATCATTTCTGTTTACCGGTAAAAAATCATTCTTCATTATTCTTTTTCCATCATTTCATTAAACTGTTGTTTTGACATAATAAGCGTTCTTGGTTTATTACTTCCGTCATAGGGTGATATAATTTTACGTTTGTCCAGAATATCAATGAGTCGTCCTGCTCTTGCATATCCTACCTTAAGCTTTCTCTGCAGCATTGATGCCGATACCTGTCCCAATTCAAAAGCGATGTTTGCCGCTTCTTCAAACAACTCGTCATCCTCCGCTCCGCCGTCAGCGGTCTGAACATCTGCCGCGTTTCCTTCAATTGTTTCCAGAATATCGTGGCTATAATCAGCCGCCGCCTGCGCCTTTACAAAGTTTACTACATTTTCCACATCACTGTCAGATACAAACGCTCCCTGAACTCGGTTTAATTTCGACATTCCGGCAAGCATCATAAGCATATCACCTTTACCCATAAGCTTTTCTGCTCCGCCTGTATCAAGAATTGTACGTGAATCTACAGCACTTGATACCGCAAAAGAAATTCGCGACGGTATATTTGCTTTGATTACGCCTGTAATTACGTCAACCGACGGTCTTTGTGTGGCAAGCACAAGATGCATTCCTGCCGCTCTTGCCTTCTGTGCAAGACGGCATATATAATCCTGAACCTCTCCGGGTGCTACCATCATAAGGTCAGCAAACTCATCTATTATTATAACTATCTGCGGCAGAGTCTCTGCATTTTCATCTTCTTCCTTAATTTTCTTGTTATATCCTTCAAGGTCACGGACTGACTTTTCCGCAAATTTCTGATAACGGTCTTCCATTTCCTTTACCGCCCAGCATAATGCACCTGCCGCTTTACGCGGGTCTGTGACAATAGGTACAAGAAGATGCGGTATCCCGTTATACATACCAAGCTCAACAACCTTCGGGTCTACCATAACAAGCTTTACCTCATCGGGTTTTGCTTTATAAAGAATGCTTGTTATTATTGTGTTTATGCATACACTCTTACCTGACCCTGTTGCTCCGGCGATAAGCAGATGCGGTGTTTTTGCAATATCCATAACCGCAACATTTCCGTTTATATCCCTGCCCACAGCAACTGCCAGCTTGGATTTATGGTTTTTAAATTCAGGCGTTTCAAGAAGTCCCCGCATATAAACAGCCGAAACAGAATCGTTGGAAACTTCAACTCCTACATATCCGGGCAGAACTTCTATTCTGACATTGCTTGCCGGAAGTCTGAGTGCTATATCCTGGTCAAGTGCCGTTATCCTGTTTACTTTTATTCCGGGTGCCGGAACAACCTCGTATCTGGTTATGCTTGACCCTCTTGTGATATTGGTTACCTTTGTTTCTATACCGAAGCTGCTGAATATTTCCACCAGTCTTGCGGCATTTTCCTTCAGCATTTCAAGTTTACCGCCCGTATGTACCTTCGGTCCTTCATAAAGAAGGTCCGTAGCCGGGAAAATATACTCTTTTATTTCCGGTTTCGGTTCAGGAGAGATTGGTTTAATCTCCTCTGCTCCGACAGGTTCGTCTAACGGTTTTTCTATCGGCAATTCGCCGTTTTCATCAGGCTGTGGTACATTTTCTTCCTGCAAAGGCGCATCTTTTCCGGTCTCTTCATTATTTTTGCTTATAACATCGTTTATTACAAGATTATCCGATGCCCAGTTATATTCTTCAAGCTCGTGCTCAGGCACAGGCTCTGTTTTCTTTTTCTTTGGTTTTTGTATTTCAGGCTCCTCACAGGCTATCTCGATTTCTGCTTCTTCAGCCCGGATTCGCCGTCTTTCTGCGAGATATTCTTTAAATCCGGTTATTATTTTTCTGAAAAGGTCTGTTATTGATATTTCAAACAGTATTACAATCATTATAAGAAGAATTGCGATTGTAATTATAAATCCGCCCACGTTACCCGTGAGCCACATCAGCGGTTCTGTAAGTATTCCGCCTATAACTCCCCCGCCGTGACCGTCTATCGCATTCCCGAACAAATCTTTCAGTCCGTCTTCTGCAGCCGGGTTTGATATGCGGTAGATTAAATGCCACAGCATTGACAAAACTACCGGAAGACACAGTGTTACAGAAGTTTTTGTTGCCACTGCTCCGGTTATGGCAATAACTGCCGCTGCTATAAATGTTACCGGCAGAATATATGCCACATCTCCAAGCATTCCTCTCAGAAAAAGTGACAGCAGTTCCCCGATTTTTCCGCCACTGCCTGCCCACAGACTGACAATAAAAAATATTCCTATCGCAACTGTTATTATTGCAATTATTTCTTTTCTTACAACTCCGTTTTTACCGGTTTCTTTTTTCGGAGCCGTTTTTTTACGGACAACCTTCTTAGCCATTCAATCTCCAAGCCTTTCTGCCCGGCGCTTTGCCGGTAATTATTTTATGTGTTTGTTTCCAGTTTCAGCAGCTGCGCCGCATTTTCATAGAAAATCTTATTTCTGTCTGTATCGGAAAGATTCAGTTTATAAATATCTTCCGCCGCTTCATAGGTCCATTGTATCGGGAAATCGCTTCCGAACAGAATTTTATTTACATCATGCATATATATCATTTCACGCACACGCTCATAGCTTACAAACGGCATTGTACTCGATGTGTCAAAATATACATTCCTGCCGTACAGACATTCGATTGCCTCATCCCAGTCAGTATGCCCACCCATATGTGCCGCAATAACTGTAAGTTTGGGGAAATTTTCCAGAACCTCTACAAGTCTCCTCGGTTTTGAGTTGTCCGTGTTTTTATCACCCATATGCATAAGTATAGGCAGCTGCAAATCAGATGCACACTGATAAATTACATCCATTTCAGGCTGATTAATTTTAAAGTTCTGAAAATCCGGGTGCAGTTTAAGCCCTTTAAGACCCAGCTCTTTTACCCTTTTCAGCTCTTTTTCAATATCCGGGAAATCCTTATGTATTGTGCCGAAACCTATAAAAATTTCATTTTTCCTTGCATATTCGGCAATAAAATCATTAACATTTTCCACCTGCTGCGGTTTTGTTGCAGACGAATGTATCAAAAACCCCTTCACATTAATATCTTTTGCGGTGCTTATAAGAGTCTCTGCTATTCCTCCGCCATGCATTTCAAGATTATAATATTTACCTACAAACTCCGTTGCCTTTTCTGCTATTTTTTCAGGGAAAACATGGCAATGAAAATCTATTATTTTCTGTTTTTCCACTTTTTTCTTTCCTTTCCGTAACCAAATCCCTCCGGCCCTGTATACAAGCCCAAACAGAGGCACGAAGATTTTATCTTCGCCCTCTGTTATTTTTTAGTCGTCCAGCATACACAGTAATCTTGTGTTAATCTTTCTGCATATTCTGCTATCAATTTTACTTTTATCCGTCAGAATTGCGCTTATTATTTTATATTTTCTGTCAATCATAAGCATTCCGCCGGTGCTTGATTTAATACATATTGCTTCATCTGAATTCAGGTCGCTGAGACAGCCGTCTTTATGCATACTTCTTACACTAAGAACATCTGATACCTTTCTTTTTGCCTCAATACCTGAAAAAGAAGCTATCTGTTCAATTCCTGCTTTTGAGAAAATCCTTTTTCCCTGATATTTACCGCCATTTATCAGTACACTTGCAATTTTTACCAGATCTTCCGTTGTTGAAAGCACATGGTTATGCATACAGCTGCCGCTTCTGCTCAGCTCGGCTTCACTGTAATTATCAGTTAACTTATACCTTGATTTATCTGTGTTTTTACCATTAAATGTAGTATTTCGCAGATTAAGCGGCAGATACAACGTTTCTTTTGCAAACTGCTCTATATTTTTCCCTGTAAGCTTTTCAATAATTGCCGCTATAAGCACATATCCTTCCGGGAAATATGCCGGGCTTTTTTCTGTTCCGCAGTTTTCCGGACAGTAACTGTAAAAGCAGTTCAGATATTCGTCGGCTGTAGCCTCCGGAGGGAGTCTTTTGCAAAACTCCTCCGAAGAATATCCTGCTGTAAATTCAAACAAATCACTTACCCTTACATCAGCTGCCGGATATTTATCCAGAATGTCACTTACTTTGTCAGAAAAAGACAATTCTCCCTCTTCTATAAGCTTAAGAGCCAGCATACTAATGATAAGATGCGTTATTTCTCCAATGTTTATTGCTGTGTTTTTGGATACCCCGGCTCCCGTTGTATATGTAGTGATATTATCTTCTCCCAAATATGCCGATACGGAAAATATTTCAGTATTCTGTTCACGTGCCTGTAACTTGATATATTCATTCAGTTTTCTCATTGCATATCACAAATCCTTACTAAATTTTTCAGTCAATTACCTCGGCGCATCTCTTGCAAAGTGTAGGATGCGCGCTGTTTGTTCCAACTGTTTCGCTGAACATCCAGCATCTTTCACATTTTTCGCCCGAAGCTGCCGCAACCTTTATACCGGCACCGTAAGCCTCTCCCTTTGCCGCGTCTTCCGCATTGCCTTCTTCTACGCTTGCCGCAGATACAATAAGCAGGGTTTTAAGGTCTTCTTCTATGCTCTTTAAGAATTCATATTTCTTACCTTCAGCATAAATGGTTACATCTGCTCCCAGCGAATGTCCTATAACCTTATTATTTC
>JAZOTK010000073.1:0-5583 GCA_045657605.1 Clostridia bacterium | reverse complement strand
AACCGAAGAATGTGATGATTCAGCTGTTAAAGCTCAGCAGGAAAAAACCCGTGAGGTTATGAAGAAACTGCCGCTGGCTGACCTTAAAACCGATAATTTCGGTGGTGGTAAAACAGCAGAATATTTTGACGCTCCCGAGTGGAAAGAGCTTTCCCGCTCTTGTCTTGGATGCGGTACCTGTACTTTTGTATGTCCTACCTGCCAGTGTTACGATATAAAAGATTTTAACACAGGCAAAGGCGTAATCCGTTTCCGTTGCTGGGATTCCTGTATGTATTCGGATTTTACAAAAATGGCTCACGGCAATTCAAGAAACTCACAGCTTGAGCGTTTCCGTCAGAGATTTATGCATAAACTCGTATACTATCCCGAAAACAACGATGGAATGTTCAGTTGCGTAGGCTGTGGCAGATGTCTTGCAAAATGTCCTATATCCATGAATATAGTTAAAGTTATGAAAACACTTGGAGGTAAAGCTGATGAATAATACAGAAGAAACCTTAATCCCGAAAGTCGGCGTAATTACCGATGTACGTATAGATACCCCCGATGTAAAAACCTTCCGTGTTGTAACTCCCGACGGCAAAAAAGCTTTTGACCACAAACCCGGTCAATGTGCAATGCTTTCAATACCCGGTGTAGGCGAAGCGATGTTTTCAATCACATCCTCTCCCACCAACATGGAATTTATGGAGTTTTCAATAAAAAAATGCGGTTGTGTTACCGAGTGGCTTCATCAGGCAGAGGTAGGTCAGCAGATTACAATACGCGGACCTTACGGCAATCCTTTCCCGGTTGATACTGAATTTGCCGGACAGGATTTACTGTTTATCGCCGGTGGTATCGGACTTGCTCCCCTTCGTTCTGTTATCAATTACTGCCGTCATCACAGAGATAAATACGGCAAAATAGATATTGTTTACGGTTCAAGAAGCAAGGAAGACCTCGTTGACTACAACGAAATAATCGAGGAATGGGTAAACGATGATAATATTTTCGTTCACCTCACAATCGACCGTGAGCAGGAAGGCTGGGACGGTCACGTAGGTTTTGTTCCCAACTATGTAAAAGAGCTTGGATTTGATACAAACAAAACTGTTATAGTATGCGGACCTCCCATAATGATAAAATTCACACTCCAGGGTCTTTTAGAACTTGGATTTGACAAAAAACAGGTTTATACAACAATGGAGCTTCGTATGAAATGCGGCGTAGGCAAATGCGGTCGTTGCAACATAGGCTCAAAATACGTATGTAAAGACGGACCGGTATTCCGCTGTGATGAGCTGGAAGAGCTGCCGGACGAATATTAATTGAGGAGGAGTAACCAAAATGGAAAATATGGTAAATATATTTCTTTTCGGAAAAAAATATGAAGTTCCGGATAATCTCACTATAATGTGTGCAATGGAATATGCCGGTTATCAGCTGGTAAGAGGTTGCGGATGCCGTAACGGTTTCTGCGGCGCCTGTGCCACAATCTACAGAATAAAAGGCGAAAGAGAGCTCAGAAGCTGTCTTGCTTGTCAGACAAAGGTAGAAAATAATATGTACATCGCAACTCTGCCTTTCTTCCCGCTTGAAAAACAGGTTTATGATATTGAAAAAATCAAACCTACAGAACAGATTATGATGCAGCTTTATCCCGAAATTTATTCCTGTATAGGTTGTAATGCCTGCACAAAAAGCTGTACTCAGGAACTTAATGTTATGCAGTATATTGCATATGCTCAGAGAGGCGAATACGAAAAATGTGCCGAAGAATCCTTTGACTGCGTAATGTGCGGTGTTTGTTCATCACGTTGTCCCGCAGGGATTTCCCACCCGCAGGTGGCAATGCTCGCAAGAAGACTTAACGGTAAATATCTTGCTCCTAAATCCGAGCATCTTGAAAACCGTGTACGCGAGATAAAAGACGGTACTTTCACCGAACTTATAGAAGCTCTTATGGGCAAACCCGTAGAAGAAATCAAAGAACTTTACAACACAAGAGAAATAGAGAAATAAGGAGGTGCGTTTATAATGTATGCAGAAAGATTTACAGAATCCTTAAAAGCGGTTGAAGCCGCAAGAGAAAAGAATATTCAGCTTGAACCTGCACGTATGACCGCACAGGAAAAAGAAGACTTACTTAAAGCTTATCATCCCGACTATAAGACAGATGAATTTGAAGAGCTTAAAATAGGTCCTAATAAAGGCGAAAAGGTTCCCCGTGAGCTTGCCGCAATGCTTCAGGCTCACAGCAGAATAAAATCCGACTCCGTAGACCTCAGCAATCCCGATTATGATGTTGACGTACTTATTATCGGCGGTGGCGGTGCAGGTGCTTCAGCTGCTATCGAAGCAGACGAGGCAGGAGCAAACGTAATGATAGTTACAAAACTCCGTATCGGTGATGCCAATACTATGATGGCTGAAGGCGGTATCCAGGCGGCAGATAAAGAAAACGACTCCCCTGCAATACACTTTGTTGATGCCTTCGGTGGCGGTCATTATGCTGCAAAACGTGAGCTTTTATCAAAACTCGTATGCGATGCTCCTGAAGCTATAGCTTGGCTTAACGAGCTTGGCGTTGAGTTTGATAAAGACGAAGACGGCAGAATGATAACTACTCACGGTGGCGGTACTTCACGTAAACGTATGCACGCCGCAAAGGACTATTCCGGTGCGGAAATTATGCGTACACTCCGTGATGAAGTTATAAACAGAAATATTCCTGTTGTTGATTTTACAGCGGCTGTTGAACTTATTCTTGATGAAAACGGCAATGCTGCAGGTGCAGTTTTAGTAAATATGGAAACAAATCAGCTTCTTGTTGCTAAAGCAAAAACCGTTATAATGGCAACAGGTGGTGCAGGACGTATGCACTATCAGGGATTCCCCACATCAAACCACTACGGCGCAACAGCTGACGGTCTTGTAATGGGTTACCGTGCAGGTGCAAAGCTTCTGTATGCCGATACTCTCCAGTATCATCCCACAGGTGCAGCTTACCCCGAACAGATTTTCGGTGCTCTTGTAACTGAAAAAGTACGTTCACTCGGTGCTAAACTGATAAACGTAAAAGGTGAAGCTTTCATGCATCCCCTTGAAACACGTGACGTTTCCGCCGCTTCAATCATACGTGAATGCAGCGACAGAGGCAACGGCGTTGACACAGGCAGCGGATTTGGCATTTGGCTTGATACTCCCATGATAGAAAAAATCGGCGGCGAAGGTACTATAGAAGCACGTATCCCTGCTATGATGCGTATGTTCGGAAAATACGGCATAGACATCCGCAAAGAGCCTATCCTTATTTATCCTACACTTCATTATCAGAACGGCGGTCTTGATATTACTGCCGACTGTATGACAACAGAAGTTGAAAATCTTTTCGTAGCAGGCGAAGCTGTTGGCGGTATCCACGGCAGAAACCGTCTTATGGGAAATTCACTTCTTGATATTATCGTATTCGGCAGAAGTGCGGGTAAAAACGCCGCTGCAAAAGCAAAAAATGTAACTGTAGGCAAGCTTTCTCTTGCACACGTTGACAGCTTTGAGAATGAAATTGCAGGTGCCGGTATTGATACTGACGCTGTATCTCCCAAACTGCTCCCCGATTACACTCGTAAGTAATTGACATAACAGAAAAGAGGTTTATAAAAAATGAATTTATTTAACGGTGTTATTCCCGTAACAGGGATTTCATTCCTGATGTTCTGCATTTTTGCTGTACTTTTTGTAGGTTATGCACTCGGCAGAATCACAATAAAAGGCGTAAGCCTCGGCGATGCCGGCGTATTTGTTATTGCACTTTTATTTGGTGCATTATGCTTCGCTCCCCTTGAATCACAGCTTATAATAAAAGGCGAAGGCGGTAGCGTACATTTTGTTGAAAAGGCTCTTGAAATAGTAGAAAGCCTGGGACTTATCCTGTTTGTAACATCAGTAGGCTTTATTGCCGGTCCCAAATTCTTCAGCAATATGAAAAAGAACTTTAAATCCTATGTACTTCTCGGACTTATAATAATACTTGCCGGCGGTATTTCTGCTGTAGCCTGTATTTTCATCGGCAGAGCTATCGGATTCGGTTCTTCTATCGAAACCTCCGAAGGCTTTACTGCAATGATAGTAGGTCTGCTTTCAGGCTCGCTTACATCAACTCCGGCATTTTCGGCTGCAAAAGCAACCGTTGCTGAAGAGTTTACAAGTCTTGTTTCCGTAGGTCATGGTATAGCTTATATTTTTGGTGTTATCGGTGTTGTACTTTTTGTACAGATAATCCCCAAACTTACAAAAGCAGATATGGCTGCTGAACGTGCTAAAATATCTTCCGCTACAGATGCAGGCGAAACTAAAAAATCCTTTGCCGGTAAGCTTATCGAGCTGGACGGTCACGGATTTGCGGCATTCTCACTTGCGGCAATTTTAGGTACAATAATAGGAAAATTACAGATACCCCTGTCAAGTGCAGGACTGGACGGTACTTGCTTCTCACTTACCACAACAGGCGGATGCCTTTTAGTTTCTCTCATATTCGGTCATTTCGGCAGAATAGGAAAACTCAGCATTATGCCCGAAAAACATACTCTCCAGCTTCTCCGTGAGCTTGGTCTGGTACTGTTCCTGGTAGGTGCAGGTATCCCCGGCGGTGCAGATTTCGTTGCAAACTTCGACCCGATGTATTTCGTTTACGGAATTATTATGACAATATTCCCCATGATACTCGGTTATCTCTTTGCAAAATACGTATTAAAACTCAGCCTGCTCAACAGCTTAGGCTCAATCACAGGCGGTATGACAAGCACACCCGCCCTGGGAACACTTATAAACGTAGCCGGAACAGAAGACGTTGCCGCAGCCTATGCAGCAACCTATCCCATAGCACTCATCGCAGTTGTTCTGGTATCACAGTTTATTATAATACTGTTCTAAAAATTTTATCAAAGGCGACCCGTCAGCGGGTCGCGTTTTTTTTTGTTTCTACTCACGTTTTTTGTTAAATTATAAATTTTACTTGACATTTTATCATATTAGTTATATAATAATACTATGGTATTATTACCAGGTAATAAAAACTATAAGGGGTGAGGAAATGACTCGCAGCGGAAGAAAACAACAAAGGCAGGAAATGCTTGTTTCCATTTTAAAAGAAAATCCGTTTATGACAGATGAAGAGCTGGCGAAAAAACTGGGGGTCAGCGTACCTACCATAAGACTCGACCGTACTGTGCTTAAAATTTCCGAATATAAAATAAGAATAAAGGAAATGGCGGCAAGCAGTTATGATAAGGTAACTGCACTTGATAAAAGCGAAATTGCGGGCGAGCTTATCGACCTTGTGCCGGGTAAAAGCGGGATTTCCGTTTTGCACACCGATGATGCAATGGTTTTTACCAATACAAAAGTAGTACGTGGCGACTGCATTTACAAGCTTGCCGAAACTCTCAGTATTGCGGCGATAGATGCTTGCGGTGCTATTGTCAAGGTTGCCAATATAAAATATAAAAAACCTGTATATTCGGGTGAAACGCTTGTTGCAAAAGCAGAAGTAAAATATCAGCGTGATTACGGTTATACCGTATGGGTATTCATATACCG
>JAZOTK010000072.1:0-4332 GCA_045657605.1 Clostridia bacterium | reverse complement strand
GGAGCGCCGGAAATGATTATAAGAAAATATAAAAAAGAAGATAGCCGACAATTTGTGGAAATGTGCGGTGAGTTTTATAACTCGGAAGCGGTGCTTCATCCTATACCGGCTGAAAATATAGAGCGAACGGCAAAGCTTCTGGACGAAGGCTCTCCGTATGCCGATTGCTATATTATGGAGACAGAGGGCGAGGCGGTCGGATACTGCCTGCTTGCTGTAACCTATTCAAATGAAGCCGGCGGAATATGTAAATGGATAGAAGAGCTTTATATAAAACCTGAACAAAGAGGCAATGGAATAGGAGGAGAAATGCTGGATTTTCTGGAACAAAACGAAAATTTCAGCCGTCTTCGCCTTGAAATTGAGGAGAGCAATACAGATGCTGAAAGGCTTTACAGAAGAAAGGGTTTTCTACCGCTCGGCTATGTGCAATTTGTAAAAGATATATAAAAATTTTAACTTTTATATTGACTTAATGAAAAACTTGGTATATAATATATAGTGTTGTATATTATATTCCAAAGTCACCGGAAGAAAGTGACGGGAAGCCATTAAAGAAAGGAATGGTCATAACAGTGAGTAAAAAAGTATCAAATAAAAATAAAGCGGTATCACGAAGTGAACATTATACAAATCTTCTCCTTATAACAGTAGTTGAGGCTATGGTGTTGCTTATAGGACAGCTTCTTATATATAACGGATTTTCTTCATCATCAATGACAGCGGCTATGTGGAGCTGGATAATTCCGACAATTTTTATTGCATCCGTAGTTGCTACAGTAATTTTTGTAGTACTTATATATAAAAAAGGTAATATAAAACTGTGGTCAGCACTTTCTTTTGCAGTTTATCTGGCATTGCTGATGGCTGTGATAAGATATATCCCCAACCAGTATTCGGAAGTTTGGGGTAAATACGTTGTAAATTCACTCAGAGGACAGAAAATAGGTATTATAACATCCGTTATCTATGTGATTGCAAAACTTGCGTTTTATGCAGTTTCTTCAAATATGGCAGAAAAAAAGGCGAAAAAGAGTAAATAAGGTGATTAATATGAAAAAGCCGATAATATTTGCGGTTATTCTGACGCTGATTTTTTCGTTTAACGTATATGCCGGAAATCCGGCTGAAGGGTTTAAAACCGCAATGGAAACGGAATATAATAATTTCCGTATGGTTATGGATATATCGGCAGAGCTCATTGAGCCTCTGTCTGAGAACTTTGATACGGACGGCGAGATAACAAAAATGCTTACATCTGCAGCAACCTGTGATATGACGGTTTTAGGTAACGGCGAAGGAACGCAGATGACTTCTGTGGGAGTTGTAAACGTATCGGCAGGCGGCGAAAATACAGAAATGCAGATGTGGCTCGACCTTGATATGACAGATGATGTCAGATACATAGCGATTATGAAATATCTCAATATACCGGAAGAAGACAAGTATATGATAATGGATTATACAAAACTTCCGGGGTTTGAGGATGTTTTGGCAAATCAGGGGACAGAACCGGTAAATGCAACTAAAATGCAGGCAGAACTTTTTGACGGCATTGAAGAAATAAATCCTGTATATAAAAACGGTAAATATACCGTAACACTTACGGAAAATCAGATAAAAGAGTCGCTATCGCAGCTACTCTCAAATGCAGCAGCTATTTCCGGTAATATGACTGCCGATATGGCAGACATTGAGGAAACAGCAGAAAAGCTTCAGAATATAGATCTTTTTGATAAAAAGGAAGCTATGGTTTTCGAGCTCACTACAGATGAAGAAAACAGAGCCGAAAAAATGAGTATGGAAATAAATGTCGATGCCAATGCGGCTGAAATATCAGAGGCAGTTGGCGAGGATCTTCCCGAAGGGCTGAAAAAAGAAGATTGTGATATCAAAGCCCGTATTCTTATGAATTTAACTCTGGAAGAAATAACAGAAGATTGCAGAATAGAATTGCCCGAAATCACCGAAGAAAATAGTATAGATATTCTTGAAATGTCAGAAAACGGTGCTGCGATAGATGAAACGGCAATGAATATTATGTATAACGGCAGTCTTATAAAATTTGAAGAAAAACCCATACTTGAAGAAAACAGAACCTTCCTGCCTATAAGAAAGCTTGCCAATACATTCGGTATTCCCGATGAGGATATAAGCTTTGACGGAAAAACCCGTAAGGTAAATATAAAATACGGCGAAAACGAACTGGAACTTACTATTGGCAGTAATGTTGCTACAGTAAACGGCGAGGAAAAAATACTCGACGTTCCGGCATTTATCCGAGAAGACAGGACGTATGTACCACTTAGATTTATTTCAGAATCTTTCGGAAAAACCGTTGAATGGATTCCCCTTGAAGATGGCGAGGGAAATAAAACAGGCGGTAGTCTGATAATACTTGCAGATGAATAATAATAAGGGCTGTCTTGCTTTTGGCAAGACAGCCCATTTCATTTAAAGTATATACTACTATTGACAGCAAACCGAAAAAATGCTATAATGAAAGCACCTGAAAAATATAATCGGTTACCCCGTAAGAGGTTGGTTACTTCAGAAAGAGAGATTATTATGGAATTTAATGAAAAACTACAGGAACTGAGAAAACAAAAAGGTCTTACGCAAGAAGAACTTGCCGAATTTCTTTATGTTTCCCGAACTGCGATTTCAAAATGGGAGTCGGGCAGAGGATATCCAAGTATAGATTCTCTTAAAACAATAGCAAAATTTTTTTCGGTGACAATAGATGAGCTGTTGTCAGGTGATGAGGTTTTAAACATTGCAGAAGAAGATAATAAACAAAAAGAGAAACATTTTCGCAGTCTTGTTTTCGGCCTGCTTGACATCAGCGTCATAATGTTGTTTTTTCTGCCGTTTTTTGGACAAAAAACAGCCGGAACAGTGCAGGAAGTTTCGCTTTTATCCTTGACCGCAATTTCGCCGTATTTGAGGAATATTTATTATGCTGTTGTAATCGGCATTATAGTATGTGGAATTTTAATACTTACATTTCAAAACTGCCAAAAGCTGTTTTGGGAACGAAACAGAGAAAAAATATCCATCGTGTTAAATACTGTTGCAGTTCTTCTTTTTATCATAGGCTCACAACCTTATACGGCAACTTTTTTATTTATATTTCTGACAATTAAAGTGTTAATGCTTATAAAATGGCAATGATACGTAAAGTATCGCTGATGTGACAGAGCGATTCTTGAGATTTTCAGCACCTTCTTGTAAACTGTGTTCAGGCGAAAGCCTAATACACAAAAGGAAGGTTGATAAAAATGAAAAAGAAAGAATTTTACATTGGTACAGGGTTGATGGTGTTGTTTGTTATTTGGACAGTAGCACTTCACTTTGTAGATGTGAGGACAATCGGACCGCAGGACTCAAGCGTTGGGTTTGCAACACTTAATAAGTTAGTTCACAGCATTACGGGAGTTAATATGCTGCTGTACCTTATTACAGATTGGCTTGGACTTGTACCGATCTGTTTTATAGCAGGCTTTGGGGTGCTCGGACTTGTACAATGGATTAAAAGGAAAAATCTTTTTAAGGTTGATTACAGCATCCTCACGCTTGGCGGATTTTATATTGCTGTGATGGCAGCATATATTTTATTTGAAATGTATGTTGTGAATTACAGACCAATACTTATAAACGGATATTTAGAAGCGTCCTATCCGTCATCAACAACTATGCTTGTGATGTGTGTTATGCCTACTGCAATAATGCAGTTTAATGCCCGCATCAGAAATAATATGTTCAGACGATGTGTAGCCGGTATAATTACTGGTTTTACTGTTTTTATGGTAATTGGCAGACTTGTTTCGGGCGTGCATTGGGTTACCGATATTATCGGAGGTGCTTTGCTGAGTGCCGGTCTTGTGATGATATACTATTCTATACAGGGAACAGATAAAAAATGGATGTAAAAATAAGGCTTACCGGTTGGGGTAAGCCTTGTTTTTTAATATTAATAAAATTCTCTACTTTCCTATATTTTCAAATTCCACGCCGCTGTAGTATATTCGCAGTATATCGCGATAGCTTTTGCCTTCTTCGGCGTAGAATTTTGCACCCCATTGGCTCATTCCTACACCGTGACCGTAGCCTTTTACTTCGAAAATCCAGTCGCTGTCATATTTTAAGCTGAAATTGTGTGACCGCAGTCCGTAAATACTGCGTACTTCGGTACCTTTTACTTTAACACCGCCTATACGGCAGGTTAAAACGCCACCGCCTTCGGAACGGATTTCATCGGAATACCAATCTTTTTTGTTTTCTCCAAAAACTGCTTCGGGATGTTTTTTTAAAAACTCCGATTTAAAAGTT
>JAZOTK010000071.1:0-2294 GCA_045657605.1 Clostridia bacterium | reverse complement strand
ACAGAATCATCGGCTTGCAGCTGTATAAATTTAATATCAAAGGGTTCCTGCATTGGGGATATAATTTCTATTACTCGCAGTTCTCAAAATATCCGCTGAATCCGTATTACGAAACAGATGCGGCTTACGGTTTCCCGTCCGGAGATTCATATTCGGTATATCCGGCAGAAGACGGAACGGCAATTCCTTCACTGAGACTTAAGGTGTTCCTGCATGCATTGCAGGATATAAGAGCGTTGGAGCTGCTTGAAACAAAGATTTCCAGAGAGGAAATAATAAGCCTGATTGACTCTGAAGGGGAAATGGATTTTGAAAACTACCCCGACAGTGCAGAGTTTATACTGAATTTCAGAGAAAAAGTAAATGCACTGATAAAATCAAATATTTAAGCCTTATTTGCGTACCGTTTCGGCGGTACGCAATTTTTACTTATTTTTAACATAAAATAAATAAAAATTTGTGCATTTTATGTATATTATTATTGACGTAAAAATGATAAAATTATATATATGAAAATAAAATGGGAGTATTGTGTTAAAAACACCCCGTTCGGAGGATAGAAAATGTTTGTAGATATAGCAAAAATATATGTTGAGGCAGGCAACGGCGGAAACGGACTTGTTTCTTTTCACCGTGAAAAATATGTTGCCGCAGGCGGACCCGACGGCGGGGACGGAGGCAAAGGCGGAGATGTTATCTTTGAAGCCGATGAAAGCCTTGCAACACTTATGGATTTCAGATACAAGAAAAAATACAAAGCAGAAAACGGCGGAGACGGACGGTCTGCAAAGCGTATGGGAAAATCGGGCGAAAATATTGTTATTAAAGTTCCCTGCGGAACGCTTGTCAGAAATACTGCAACAGGCGGTGTTATTGCCGACCTGACCGAACACGGCGAGCGCTTTATTGCTGCAAGAGGCGGCAGAGGCGGGTTTGGGAATGTTCATTTTGCAACACCAACAAGACAGGTTCCCCGATTTGCAAAACCCGGTCTTAAAGGAGAAGCGCTTGAAGTTCAGCTTGAGCTGAAACTTCTTGCAGATGTGGGACTTGTTGGATTCCCCAATGTCGGAAAATCCACGTTTTTATCAAAAGTCAGCGATGCTAATCCGAAAATTGCGAATTACCATTTTACAACTCTCGAACCCAATCTGGGGGTTGTAAGTCTGGGACCTGAAGAAAGCTTTGTTATTGCTGATATTCCCGGCCTTATTGAAGGAGCTCATGAGGGAATCGGTCTGGGACACGAATTTCTCCGTCATGTAGAGAGAACAAGGCTTATTGTTCATGTGGTTGACGTATCGGGAGTAGAAGGAAGAAATCCGGTAGAAGATTTTGATACCATAAATGCCGAGCTTGCAAACTACAGCCCGGTGCTTGCGGACAAGCTTCAGATAGTAGTAGCAAATAAAACGGATTTAGGGATTAATCCTGAGCTGAAAGAAGAATTTGTAACTGAAATGAAAGCAAGAGGCTATACTGTATTTGAAATTTCAGCGGCAACGGGAGCAGGCGTCCGTGAGGTTATAAATTTCGCTTATGAAACGCTTAAAACTATTCCGAAAATGCCGATTTGCGAGATAGAAGAAATAGTATTTGAAGAAGAAAAAGATGACAGCTTTGAGGTAAGGGTTGAGGACGGTGTGTTTGTTGTCGAGGGCGGATACATAGAATATCTGCTCAGTTCCACTAACTTTGACGATAATGAAAGCACACAGTATTTTCAGACTGCTCTCAAACGTAAGGGTATAATAGAAGCCCTTGAAAAAGCCGGCGTACAGGAAGGGGATACCGTCCGTATGTATGAGCTTGAATTTGATTTTGTATATTAGGAGTGGACATATTGATTACAAGTAAACAGAGAGCATATCTGCGTGGATTGGCTAATACGATAGAGCCGATTTTTCAGATAGGAAAAAACGGAATAAACGAAAACCTCATCAGTCAGCTTTCAGATGCACTTGAAGCAAGAGAGCTGATAAAGGTAACGGTGCTTGAAACGGCATTTATGGAAACAAGAGAGGCATGCGAGGAATGCGCAAAACTGACGAAATCCGAACCGGTACAGAGTATAGGATTTAAGTTTGTACTGTACAAACAGGCAAAGGATAAGAAAAACCGTAAGATTGAGCTTCCGAAAAAGAAGAAATGAGGATAGCTATATTTGGCGGGTGTTTCGACCCGCCGCATAAAGGACATATAAATATAGCCGAAGAAAGCAGAAAACAGTTTAATCTTGACAGGGTTATACTTCTGCCTACAGGCGTGCCGCCGCATAAAAATGGAGTTACTGC
>JAZOTK010000070.1:0-3548 GCA_045657605.1 Clostridia bacterium | reverse complement strand
GGCTTTGTGCCACTTTTATTTTTTACTTTTGTCGGCATAAATCACTTATAAATGCAGATAATAGCTTTAAGGAGTGATTTTGTGCTGACTAATGTTTTATTGATTATACAGTTTATTATGACGGTAATTATGGGAGTTTATTTTGCTTCCCTGCTTCGTGAGCGTTCCTGCAGTGCCGATAGTGTTAAAAAATATAGCGAATCCGAGCTTAAAAAGCTTCGCGAAATGGAACATATTTCTCTTACCCGACCGCTTGCGGAAACTACGCGTCCCCAAAATCTTGATGATATTGTCGGGCAAAGTGACGGAATACGTGCTCTGCGCGCCGCTATATGCAGTCCCAATCCGCAGCACGTTATTATTTACGGTCCGCCCGGAATAGGTAAAACCGCCGCCGCACGTCTTATGCTGGAGGAAGCAAAAAAGTATCCGTCCTCCCCTTTTCGGCAAAATGCAAAATTCATAGAAACCGATGCTACTATAATGAGATTTGACGAGAGAAGTATTGCCGACCCGCTTATAGGTTCTGTCCACGACCCCATATATCAAGGCGCGGGAGCCTACGGACCTGCCGGTGTTCCTCAGCCGAAACCCGGTGCTGTTACAAAAGCTCACGGTGGTATTTTGTTTATTGATGAAATCGGCGAGCTTCATCCCACTCAGATGAACCGACTTTTAAAGGTGCTTGAAGACCGCCGTGTCTTTTTTGAAAGTGCCTATTACAGCGAAAATGACGGAAATATACCTAAACATATCCACGAGATTTTCCAAAAAGGACTTCCTGCTGATTTCCGTCTTATCGGTGCTACCACACGTAGTCCTGAAAATATTCCGCCCGCCTTGCGGTCACGTTGTGTTGAGATTTATTTTTCTCCTCTGGAGGAGCAGCAGCTTATGGAAATATCCGCAAATGCCGCCGCAAGCGGTGGGTTTGAAACCGAATCCGGTGTTGCAGAGCTTATTTCAAAATACAGTACAAACGGGCGTGATGCCGTTAATATGATACAAACCGCCGCCGGACTTTGTCTGGTGGAAAACAGAAAAAAAATCAGCATCTGCGATGCCGAATGGGTTATTGAAACCGGTAAATATTCCAGAAAATACGAAAATAAAATTCCCGAAAATGCCGCCGTCGGCTGTGTTAACGGTCTTGCGGTCGCCGGAACGGAAGGAATAATGCTGAAACTTGAGGCATCTGTTTCAGACGGTAGCGGGTTTGATTTATGCGGATTTGCCGAAGAAGAGAGTCTTGAAGCCTCCGGCCGCCGCCTGAGCCGCACCTCTACGGCAAAGGCTTCTGTGATAAATGCGGTTACTGTACTGAAAAAAATCTATGGTATTGACCTGTCGGACAAGCATATTACAATAAACATTCCCGGTGGCGTACCGGTGGACGGTCCTTCTGCCGGAATTGCGGTATTTTCCGCACTTTATTCATGTGCAACAGGAGTTATTATTGACAGCGATATTGCAATGACGGGCGAAATCTCCATAAACGGAAATATTGGTCCCGTAGGCGGTATTGCAGCAAAGGTAAAATGTGCCGTTGCCGCCGGTGCAAAACGGATTATAATTCCCAAAGCAAATTACCAGGAAAGCTTTAAAAATCTGCCCGCAAAAATCATCGCAATCGAAACCACAGATGAGCTGACAGATATTATTACAGCCGAAAAATCCGGACTTTATATTGAAACCGGTATAAGTCCCGAAATACAACAGCAAAAAGCAGCACACTAAAAGTGGGCCTTTGATAAAATGCACAGATCGTATAAAGCATAAATGCCTTATACTACGGACAAACTTCACCTCTCAGCGTACCTTTGTACGCCTTCGGGCAAGCGACCAAAACACAAGCTTTGGTCGCTCAGTTTGTCCGTTCTGCACTATTTTCTCTTCGCCCACCGGAGCAGTCATTGCTCCCTTTTTATTCATTCTACGGATTTTTCAGGTTTGGTTTTTTCTTAATTATGCCAACTCACTTAAATCGTTTTAAACCTCTTTTAAATAACATCATAATTTTTTTCAACCTCAGCTCATACCAAAGTTTTACGCAAAATTTCAAAAAGAGATTATCGGCACTGTATTTTTTATTAAAACTTATTATCTCTGTTACAACGCCAATTATATTTCGTTTTTCAACCTTTTCTAAAACATTTGAGTTGTCTCCGCATATAATATATTCCATTTTACCGACTTTTATCACACGGTGAAGAATATATACGCCGTCCTGTTTGTATAGGACAATATCGTATTTTTTAATCGGTCTTTCAGGTATTCTGACAACAACGGCATTCCGTTTTTCTTTTAAAAACGGAAGCATGCTTTTGCCTTTAGGTTTTATGGTAAGCTGACCGTACAGGTCAAGCTGAATTTTCATTGAATCATTCATTTTCAATTAATCCTGCAGCTCTGAATGTCTCAATATATTCATTAAGATCATCGGAAGCTGTTTTCTCATCTGTATCGTATTTTCCAACAATTTTATCTATTATATCTTTTTTTGAGGTTTCCGTCTGTAACAGCTCAAAAACAAAAGCACCGCTTTTGTTTAGTTTAATCATACCCCGAAATACTGCAGGATCGTCTGCTACCACAACAAACTCCTCACCCATAGCATTTAAACAAAGTCCTTCTTTGATTTTCATTTGTTCATCTCCTCATATGCTATTTTTACAGCTTCATCTGATATATTGCATCGCAACAGATAAAAAGGAACGCTCTCCATTAACATATGCGCTATTTTTAAGCATTTCGAAGTAAGACCTGCATCTTTATGCGGGATAGACAGCTGATAAAATAACCTATCAATAATTTCGCTGCTTGATAATCGTCTGATACTCGGTATTTCCGCCCGTTCCAAAAAACAAACAGCTTTAAGCGGAACGGTAGTGTTCTTTGAAAATCCTTCTTTCCCACACCATGGAGATCCGCTCGCATAAACATTTTTATCATCAAACGTTAAAATCGGCTTATCGCCATTTATAATTTCGCATCTGTCTTTAAATATCTTTTTCCACAACTTAATATGCGTCGTTTTCCCAACACCGCTTTGAGCTGCAAATGCATAACCTGACCCATCTGCTGAAATGACAGCGGCGTGCATACTACACGCCATTCTTTCAATTAATTTCTCATGCAAATCACAAAGAATAGCAGCAAACTCTATATCTTCCTCGCTGTCATTTGGCATAAGCTTTTTTGCTGTATTAAAATGGTCTGCGCCGGGAGAAACAATGATATCTGATTTCGGTGAATTTATGAGATATTTCGCGCATCTTTCTTTAATGCTGTCACCAAAACATCTTATCTCAATTATTATATTTGCACACTTAATCTGAAATGTATTCATTGTTTCTCCTTTCATAATGTCCGTGTATTACCAGATGCCTCCAACCTCAATGTCATCGCTGCCGATTGAATTTTCGGTATCGTCTTCAGGCTCCTGAGCAGAATCATCATTTGTATTATCACTGCTACCTCCGGTGTTTCCGCTTTCGCCTTCGTTTCCGTTGCCGTCTTCGCTACCTCCGGTGTTTCCGCTTTCGCCT
>JAZOTK010000069.1:0-2438 GCA_045657605.1 Clostridia bacterium | reverse complement strand
GATGCAGAAAAGTTTATCGAATATGCAAATAAAGAAAACCTCGAAGCTACAATCGTTGCAAGAGTTACGGCAAATCCCCGTCTTGTAATGACCTGGAGAGGTACTACCATTGTTGATATTTCCCGCGAATTTCTTAATTCCAACGGAGCTCCCAAGGATGCGGAAATAACCGTTACCGGAGTTTCGGGAAAATATACAAATGAAATAAAAGACCTTAAAACCGCACTTTCTCAGCTTAATGAGTGTAGCAAAAAAGGTCTGTCCGAACGATTTGACTCTACAATCGGTGCAGGTAGCGTATTTATGCCTTTCGGCGGTAAATATCAGCTGACTCCCGCCGATGTTATGGCGGCTAAGCTTTCCACAGCAGAAGGCGACAGCGAAACCGTCAGCCTTATGAGCTACGGTCTTAATCCCGACCTTTTAAAATGGAGTCCTTTCCACGGCAGTATGTATGCTGTAGTTGAATCTGTCAGCAAGATTATTGCGGCAGGCGGCAGACTTTCTGACTGTTACCTTACATTCCAGGAATATTTTGAAAGACTTCACGATGTTCCCGAACGCTGGGGTAAACCTCTTGCGGCACTCCTTGGTGCATATACAGCACAGCTTGAGCTTTCTACTGCTTCAATCGGCGGTAAAGACAGTATGTCCGGAAGTTTTGAGGAACTTGATGTTCCGCCTACACTGGCTTCCTTTGCAGTAGCCTGCACAGATGCTGCCCGCACCGTTTCCAACGAATTTAAAAAGAGCGGCAGCAAGGTTATTTATATTAAAACAAATATCAAAGATGATATGACAATAGATTTTGATGACCTTAAAGCGAATTTTGCGGTTGTTGAAAAGCTTATTGATGAAAATAAGGTTATTTCCGCAATGACCGTAAAAGGCGGCGGTATCGCTCCCGCAGTTGCAAAAATGGCGTTTGGTAACAAAATCGGCTTTAAGGCTGAATATACCGGCGATTTCTACTCACCTGACTACGGTAGCTTTATACTCGAAGTAACCGAAGATGTAACCGAAGGCGTACTGCTGGGTTATACAACTGATGACGGCAAAATCACTCTTGGTGGCGAAAGCTACGGTATAGACGAGCTTATCAGCGTATGGGCAGAGCCGCTTGAAACTGTATTCCCCACTAAAACAGACCGCAAATTCGGCACAGCTGATGACAGCAGTTATGATAAGAGAATTACAGTTGCTCCGGCAAAGATTGCAAGACCTAAGGTATTTATACCCGTATTCCCCGGTACAAACTGCGAATACGATACAGCAAAAGCATTTGCAAGAGCAGGAGCTGACCCCGAAATTTTCGTACTCCGCAACCTCAGCGGTAGTGATATAGAAGATTCTCTGTCTTATATGGCACAGCAGATATCCAAATCTCAGATAGTTATGATTCCCGGCGGATTCTCCGGCGGTGATGAGCCTGAAGGTTCAGGTAAGTTTATTGCGGCGGCATTCCGCAATCCTTACGTTAAAGATGCTGTTCACGACCTGCTTAAAAACCGTGACGGTCTTATGCTCGGTATCTGTAACGGATTCCAGGCACTTATCAAGCTGGGTCTTGTTCCCTACGGCGAAATACGTGATATGGACGATTCCTGTCCTACACTTACCTATAACGATATCGGCAGACACATTTCCTGTCTTGTAACAACAAAAGTAGCTTCGGTTAAATCACCCTGGCTGTCTGAATGTTCACTTGGTGATACTCATACAATCGCAGTATCACACGGTGAAGGTAAATTCGTATGCAGCGATGAGCTTTACGCTCAGCTTGCCGCAAACGGTCAGATTGCTACAAGATATGTTGATGAAAACGGAAAAGCGACTTATGATATCAGATACAACCCCAACGGCTCTGTTCACGCTGTTGAAGGTATTACAAGTCCTGATGGCAGAGTTCTGGGTAAAATGGGTCACAGCGAGCGTTCGGGTGAAAACCTGTATAAAAACGTACCCGGCAACAAATATCAGCCTATATTTGAAGGCGGCGTAAAATATTTCAGATAAAGAAGGTTTTATAAATGTTTGTATCAGAATGTTTAGGTGTAAATGACCACGGCAGGCTTACTGTCGGTGGCCTTGACACCGTTGAGCTTGCAAATAAATACGGCACTCCCCTTTATGTTATGGATGAAAATCTCATAAGAAAGCATTGCAGAATATATAAAACAGCAATGGATAAATATTATGGCGGAAACGGTCTTGTGCTTTATGCAAGCAAAGCCTTTTCCTGTATGCATATGTGCCGCATTGCCGCAGAAGAAGGACTTGGTCTTGATGTTGTATCCGGTGGCGAGCTTTATACCGCAAAACAAGCCGGATTCCCTATGGATAAAGTGTATTTCCACGGCAACAACAAAACGGAAGACGAACTTGCAATGGCTATCCAATTTGGTGTAGGCACGATTGTTGCTGATAATATCTATGAA
>JAZOTK010000068.1:0-10910 GCA_045657605.1 Clostridia bacterium | reverse complement strand
CAGGTCTTTGAATTCTTCATTAATATATTTATAATTGGGAATGTTATCAAAATTCAGTTTCTGGAGCATCCCTTCGCCAATCATTCTTGAAATCATATATTCCGAAGGAATAACAATATCGTACGAGGCAGATCCGCTTTTAATCTTGTTGTACATATCCTCGTTGCTTGCATAGGTTGTATAGTTTACTGTAACATCCATACCCAGCTCTTCGGCACAGTATATTTCAAACTCCTCGTTTACATTCAGGGAATCTTCCGAACCGTCTGAAATATATTCGCCCCAGTTATATACATTGAGTGTATACGAATCGCTGTCTTGTGAACAACCGCAGAGACCGAGAACAATTAGTGCGACTATAGCTAAAACTATTCTTCTCATTTTACCGCCGCCTTTCTTTCGGCTGCTTTGCCTTTCGATGAAATGTTTGAAAGGACAAGAAGTACCGTTACTGCTAAAATCATAAGTGTTGACAGGGCGTAAATATCAGGTTTAACTTCTTTCTTCGTCATTGAATAAATGAGAAGCGGAAGTGTCTGAAAATCGTTTCCTGTTGTAAAATAACTTATGACAAAATCGTCAAGTGACAGGGTAAACGCTAAAATGAATCCGGAAATAACACCGGGCATAATGTTGGGAAGCTCCACTTTAAAAAAGGATTGAAGGGGAGTACAGCCCAGATCCATTGCCGCTTCCGGCAGGGCTTTGTTCATCTGCAGTAATTTCGGACGTACCGATAAAATTACATAAGGAAGGCAGAACGATACATGAGCAATAAGCAGGGTAGAAAATCCGAGTTTATCCTCACTTCCTGCTATTGTCCCGATAAATACGAAAAGGAGCATCATAGAAATACCTGTTACAATATCGGGATTCATCATAGGTATGTTTGTTACTGACATAAGTGTGTTTTTAAAGAAATTGCCGCGAAATTTTGACATACCCACAGCTGCCGCTGTTCCTATAACTGTTGAAATAACTGAAGCGCTTATTGCAAGGACAAGAGTATTTTTAAGCGCATTAAAGGTTTCGGGGCTGTTGAACAGTTCTTTGTACCAATAAAAGGAAAGACCTGTAAGCGCACCTGTGTTTGCTGTGCTGTTAAAGGAGAACAGCATAAGAACAAGTATGGGAATGTACAGAATTGTAAATACAAGAGCTGCATATATTTTTGAAGCTGTTTTCACTTTTCGTTCCCTCCTTCTTCTTCAGCAAAGTTATTCATAATCGCAAGTGAAATAAGTACAAGTATCATCATTACAAGCGAAATTGCCGCACCTACATTATAGGTGGAGCTGTTCTGGAACTGACGCTCGATAGTATCGCCTATCAGTTCAAATGTTCCGCCACCAAGTTTCTGGGAAATATAAAAGGTGCTTATTGACGGTACAAAAACCATCGTTATACCGGAAATAATTCCGGAAGAAGAAAGCGGAAGCATAACTTTTGTTATAACCTTAAAGCTGTTACAGCCCAGGTCCTCAGCCGCTTCAAGCAGATTGCTGTCAAGTTTGGATATAGTAGTGTAAATCGGCAGAACCATATAGGGCAGGAAATCATAAACCATACCGAATATAACGGCACCTTTTGTACCTATCATATGAAATTTGCCGAGCGAAAAATATTGCAGAACGGAATTTATAAGTCCGCCATCATCCATAATCGCCATCATAGAATAGGTTCTTATAAGCAGATTCGTCCACATAGGCAGCATAAGAAGCATTATCATAATTTTTTGAGATGATTCTTTACTTTTGGCGATTATATACGCCAGAGGATATCCTATTATAAAACATATAAATGTAGCTATAATTGACAGGCTTACCGAGAGAGTAAAGGTTTCTATATGCTCGCTGAGGGCGAAGATATTTTCAAAAGTAAAAGCACCGTCATTGTTTGTAAATGTATAATAAATAACAAAAAGCAGAGGAGCGATTATAAACATTATACTCCAGAGAACGTGAGGAGCTGCCGCAAGTCTGCCGAGTCCTGTTCGGGTTTTCTCCATATAAAATCTTCCTTTCCGGCAAAAACCAAAATTATTCTTCTACGGTTTCAACATCAGACAATTCTTCAATCTCATCGCTGAATGTGGAATAGTCGCCGTACTGACCCGAATATTCCGATTTTCTCATTATATGAATTGCATCGGGTTCGATAAACAGTCCTATCTCGGCATTTACACCAACAAAATCTGTAGACTGTATCATCCATTTAAAGCCTTTGATATCAACGATTATTTCGTAATGAACACCTTTGAAGGTAACAGATGTTACTGTGCCGGTAAGCATACCTTTTCCTTTTTCAACGACATCAACATCTTCGGGACGTACAACTACATCGACCTGCTCGCCTTGTTTGAATCCTTTGTCAACACATTTGAAGGTGTGACCGGAAAAGGTTACGCTGAAGTCGTCATTCATAACACCGTCAACTATATTACTTTCGCCGATAAAGTCGGCAACAAATGCATTCACCGGTTCGTTATATATATCTGCAGGAGTACCTATCTGCTGAATTTCGCCGTCTGCCATAACAACGACAACATCAGACATAGATAAAGCTTCTTCCTGGTCGTGAGTAACATAAATAAATGTTATACCGGTCTGTTTCTGAATTTTTTTAAGCTCGTTCTGCATATCTTTACGGAGCTTTAGGTCAAGAGCGCCTAAAGGTTCATCAAGAAGAAGCACGCGGGGGTGACTTATCAGGGCGCGGGCAATAGCAACACGTTGTTGCTGACCACCGGAAAGCTTGGTGACATTTTTGCGTTCAAATCCTTTAAGGGCTACAAGCTCCAGCATTTCTTTAACACGTTTTACAACCTCGGCGTTTGGAATTTTTTGCAGTCTCAGAGAAAAGGCGACGTTTTCAAATACATTGAGATGAGGAAATAATGCATATTTCTGGAAAACTGTATTAATATTACGTTTGTGCGGCGGAAGGTCGTGAATATTTTTTCCTTCAAATAATACTTCACCATCATCGGGAGTTTCAAACCCGCCCACAATACGAAGAGTAGTTGTTTTGCCGCAACCTGACGGACCCAGCAGGGTAACGAACTGTTTGTCATAAATGTCAAGGTTGATGGAATTGAGCACCTTCTCGTCTTCAAATTCCTTTGAGATATTTTTCAGTTCAATGATTTTTTTTGTATTTTCCATTAGACGCACCTTCCTGATAAAATAATAAAACGGTAAGCAATGCATAACATCGCTTACCGTGAGAAATCTAAAATATGCCTGTCTGAAATAAATAGTAAAAGCATATCTGCGGATAGGTTTTTAGAGTTTAAGTAAAGATTGTTTACGCGTACTCTTATTGACCGTTTCACAAGTCGATGTGTGCAGTTGCACATGGTTATAAAGTAACCAACTTATAAAATTTAAGCCCACTGGCTTTAATCAATAATGCAGTTTTAAAAACTGCTACCCGATAAAAATCGGCTTCGGCGTCCGACCCGGCTGTCCGTCTGGCCTTAGCTTATTTTAAAAATAAGCGGTCTTACATTCTCACCCTTGGAAATCCTATCACAGAAAAACGTATCTCTACTATATTAATTAAGAAGATACGAGTTAAACCATTATCCGTTTTGCAGAAATCGGATAATATCATTTCCAAATATTGATGATAGATTAAGTATATCATATTTTTTTTGTAATGTCAATAATAAAATTAAAAAAATATCGGGAAATGTAGTATTCATAAAATATATGTAAAAACATGAAAATAGTGCATAATACACAAAGAAACTGAAATGTTAATATGAATTTTTTACATGCAATTTTATGAAAAAGGGATAAAAAATGCACAAAAAATGAAAATACAAACTGAGAATGAGAGAGTATGAGCGAGAAAAACGGAGAAAAACAGAGTTTGTGAAATGTAAATTAAAAAAATATTAAAAAAGTATTGACAAATGATTTTATTTGTAGTATAATAGTTAAGGTCGCAAAGAGCGTTAATAATTAAATTCATAATAGACGGAGGTAAATTGATATGTCAACATTTATGGCAAAAGCTGAAGAGCTTAGCAGAAAATGGTATATAATCGACGCTGAAGGCAAATCTTTAGGTAGAGTTGCAGCAGCTGCAGCTTCCATTTTACGCGGTAAGCATCTTCCGACATTTACACCGCATGTAGACTGCGGTGACCATGTTATAATTCTGAATGCTGAAAAAGCTGTGCTTACAGGTAAAAAATTAACTGATAAGTATTATTACAGACACACAGGCTGGATCGGCGGTCTTAAAGCTGTTCAGTACAAAGAATTAATGGAAAAGAATCCCGAAAAGGCAATGAAGCTTGCTGTAGAAGGTATGCTTCCTCACAACACATTAGGCAGAAAAGCAGCAACAAGAGTAAGAATTTACCGTGGCTCAAATCATGAGCACGCAGCTCAGAAGCCCGAAATGTGGAATCTGGATATTAAGTAAGAAGGAGGAAGAAGTAAATGGCAGCAGTACAGTATTACGGAACAGGCAGAAGAAAAAAATCTATTGCTAGAGTAAGACTTGTTCCCGGAAACGGAAAAATCACTATCAACAATCGTGACATTGACGATTATTTTGGATTAGAAACACTTAAAGTTATCGTAAAGCAGCCCCTTACAGCTACAGAAACATTAGCTAAATTTGATGTTATCTGCACAGTAACAGGTGGCGGATTTACCGGTCAGGCAGGTGCTATCAGACACGGTGTTGCAAGAGCTCTTCTTCAGGTTGATGAAGAAGGCTTCAGAACTCCTCTCAAAAAAGCAGGTTACCTCACACGTGACCCTCGTATGAAGGAAAGAAAGAAGTACGGACTCAAAGCCGCACGTCGTGCACCTCAGTTCTCAAAGAGATAATTGCTTATTTTTATTATTTCTTTGGAAAACACTTGCATTTTACAAAAAACTGTGCTATAATAGAATTATAGCGTTACATGATTGAACCGGAAGGAGTGCAGATAAATGAGAGAAGGAATTCATCCTGATTATAAAGCAACCACAATAACCTGTGCTTGCGGAGAAGTTATTGAAACATGCTCCACAAAAGAGGATATTCGTGTTGAAATTTGTTCAAAATGTCATCCGTTTTTCACCGGCAAGCAGAAGCTTGTAGATACCGGTGGACGTGTTGAAAAGTTTAGAAAAAAATTCAATCTCAGCGAGAAGTAAGTCGCTGCAAATGCCTGAAAAAGTTGTATACATTGTGTACGATGTATACATTTTCGGGCATTTTTTTTAAGAATATATAGGAAAGGAAAAGCGATATGCCAAAAAGAACAGATATTAATAAGATTATGATTATAGGCTCGGGTCCGATTATCATAGGGCAGGCTTGCGAATTTGACTATTCGGGAACACAGGCTTGTAAAGCGCTTAAAAAGCTTGGATATGAAATTGTACTTGTAAACTCAAATCCCGCTACAATTATGACAGATCCGGTAACTGCTGATGTTACTTATATTGAGCCTCTTAACGTGAAAAGGCTTACCGAGATTATAGAAAAAGAGCGTCCTGATGCTCTGCTTCCTAACCTTGGCGGTCAATCGGGACTTAATCTTAGTCTTGAACTTGCAAAAGAAGGTGTTCTGGACAAATACGGCGTACAGGTTATCGGCGTACAGCTTGATGCCATTGAACGCGGTGAAGACAGAATAGCTTTTAAAGAAACCATGAACAGACTTGGCATTGAAATGGCAAGAAGCTTCCCGGCTTATTCAATAGAAGAAGCTGAAAGTATTGCGGATGAACTGGGATATCCCGTTGTTATCCGTCCTGCTTATACAATGGGCGGTACAGGTGGCGGTATCGTATATAATATAGAAGAACTTCGTGCAGTTGCATCAAGAGGTATTGCGGCAAGTATGATAGGACAGGTTCTTATTGAAGAATGTCTGACAGGCTGGGAAGAGCTTGAACTTGAAGTTGTGCGTGATGCAAACGGCAAAATGATAACTGTATGTTTTATAGAAAATATTGACCCTGTAGGCGTACATACCGGCGACTCTTTCTGTTCGGCACCTATGCTTACAATATCAAAAGAGCTTCAGGACCGTCTGCAGAAACAAGCGTATGCCATTGTTGAAAGCATTGGCGTTATCGGCGGAACAAACGTACAGTTTGCTCATGACCCCGTAAGTGACAGAATTGTTATTATAGAAATAAATCCGAGAACATCACGTTCTTCCGCACTTGCATCAAAAGCGACGGGCTTCCCCATAGCTCTTGTATCAGCAATGCTGGCAGCAGGTATGACCTTGGACGAGCTTCCGTTCTGGCGTGACGGCAGTCTGGATAAATATACTCCTAACGGAGATTATGTTGTAATTAAATTTGCAAGATGGGCATTTGATAAATTCAAGGCTTCATCAGACAGACTGGGCACACAGATGAAAGCTGTAGGCGAGGTAATGTCAATCGGTAAAACATATAAAGAGGCATTCCAGAAAGCTATACGTTCGCTGGAAACAGGAAGATACGGTCTCGGTTTTGCCAAAGATTTTGATACTAAAACAAAAGAAGAGCTTCTTCTTATGCTGGGTGAACCTACAAGCGAAAGACAGTTTATTATGTACGAAGCGCTGAAAAAAGGTGCAACGGTTGAAGAGCTTTACAATCTCACAAAAATAAAGAAATGGTTTATTGAGCAGATGCAAGAACTGGTTGAACTCGAAAATGAAATAACCGGTTATACAATAAAGAGTCTGCCTGATGAAATTTTAATAAGAGCAAAACAGGATGGTTTTTCTGATAAATATCTTGCGAAACTGTTATCCTGTAAAGAAACAGAAATCCGTGCAAAACGTACAGCTATCAATCTTACAGAAGATTGGGAAATGGTACCTGTCAGCGGTGTTGAAGGAAATGAAGGATATTTCTTCTCAACTTACAATAAAGCTGATAAGGAAAGAGGCAGTAAAGATATCGGCGGCAAAAAGGTTATGGTACTGGGTGGTGGCCCGAACCGTATAGGTCAGGGTATCGAATTTGACTATTGCTGTGTTCATGCTGCATTTGCACTTCGTGAAATGGGATTTAAAACCATAATGATAAACTGTAACCCTGAAACAGTATCAACTGATTATGATACTTCGGACAAGTTGTTCTTCGAGCCTCTTACTGTTGAAGATGTGCTCAGTATTTATGAAAAAGAACAGCCCATAGGTATAATTGCTCAGTTTGGAGGCCAGACACCTCTTAATATAGCTGCAGAACTTGAAAAAGCGGGAGCGAGAATACTTGGTACTTCTCCCGAAACGATCGACCTTGCAGAGGACAGAGACAGATTTAATGCTATTATGGAAAAAATCGGCATACCTATGCCCGAATCCGGAATGGCTTCGAATGTAACAGAAGCTATAGAAGTTGCAAACCGTATAGGATATCCTCTTATGGTACGTCCTTCATATGTCCTGGGTGGCAGAGGTATGGAAGTTGTATATGATGAAGAAAATCTGAAAAAATATATGGCTGCAGCGGTTGGCGTAACACCCGACAGACCTATACTTATAGACAGATTCTTAAAC
Source organism: Clostridia bacterium (assembly GCA_045657605.1). Classification (GTDB taxonomy): domain Bacteria; phylum Bacillota; class Clostridia; order RUG12999; family RUG12999; genus JAZOTK01. Next base: position 3,394 of record JAZOTK010000068.1, on the reverse strand, counting down.
AACGCTACAGAAGCAGAAGCGGATGCAATAGCAGACGGAAAAGAAGCTTTTGTGCCTGCTGTTATGGAACATATAGAACTTGCCGGAGTACATTCGGGCGACTCTGCCTGCATAATTCCGTCAAAACACATATCTGAAAAACACGTTAACACCATATATGATTATACAATGAAAATAGCTAAAGAGCTTGGCGTAAACGGTCTTATGAATATGCAGTACGCTATTTGTGACGATGTGGTTTATGTGCTTGAAGCAAATCCCCGTGCATCTCGTACGGTTCCGCTTGTATCAAAGGTATGTAATGTATCAATGGCTAAAGTTGCCACTCAGATTATAATGAGCGAATTTACCGGAAACGATAACATTGTTGCCGGCCTTGAAAGAAAGAATATACCTTACTACGGTGTTAAAGAAGCGGTATTCCCGTTTAATATGCTGCCTGAGGTTGACCCTGTTCTCGGACCTGAAATGAGGTCTACAGGTGAAGTTCTCGGACTCTCTAAATCTGTTGGTGTTGCATTCTGCAAAGCACAGGAAGCAACTCAAAGCACATTGCCGACAGGCGGCAGAGTATTTATCAGCGTAAACGATAATGATAAAAAAGATTTGGTTGAGCTGGGCAGAGGATTTGAAGAGCTGGGCTTTGAAATAGTTGCAACAGCAGGAACTCATGCAATGCTTACCGAAAACGGGATTGCAAGCAAACATGTTAAGAAACTCTACGAAGGCAGACCTAATGTTACGGACGATCTGACAAACGGCAGAATAAGCTTCATAATTAACACCCCGGGCGGTAAGAAAAGTAAAGAGGATGACTCTTATATAAGAAAAACCGCTGTTAAAAAGAAAATTCCTTATATGACCACTATGGCAGCGGCACTTGCAGCTGTGACAGGTCTTAAGGATTGTCGGACAGACGCTGATGAGGTTAAATCGCTTCAGGAATACCACAGCGAAATAAAATAAAACATAATGATGCAGAAATAAGCGGCACAGATTCCGCTTATTTCTGTATTACAAATGCGGAATGGAGAGTTTATGCTTAATTTAACCGATATATCCGAAATAAAACGAATAATGCAGATGTTCGGGAAAACTTTTGCAAAATCGCTTGGACAGAATTTTCTTACAAGTGCCGAAACTATTTCTGAAATAGTAGATGGCAGCGGTATTGATAAGGAAACCGACGTTCTTGAGATAGGCCCCGGAATAGGAGTGCTTACAAGGGAATTATCTGCAAAAGCAAGGAAAGTCGTGACGGTGGAAATAGACCGTAAATTACTTCCCGTGCTTGACTATACACTGGCTGACTGTGATAACGTCACGGTAGTTTGCGACGATATTATGAAAACTGATATTGTAAGCCTGTGTGAGGAGCATTTCGGTAAAAATAAGAAAATAAAGGTTGCGGCAAATCTACCTTATTATATAACAACCCCGATTATAATGAAACTTCTTGAATGTCGAAAGTTATTTTCGAGTATTACAGTAATGGTGCAGAAAGAGGTAGCAGAAAGAATGGCGGCGGATGAAACAAGTCGGGACTATGCAGCTCTTTCTATTGCAGTACAATATTATTGTAACCCCGAAATTCTGACAGTTGTGCCACCGGAGTTTTTTGTACCGCCTCCGAAAGTATCTTCAGCGGTAATAAAACTTGACGTGCTGGACAAGCCTTCGGTTTCACCTGAAAATCCGGAATTTTTCTTTAAAATTGTCAGGGCGTCCTTTGCACAGAGGAGAAAGACTCTGGCTAACGGTATATCGGCAGGAGGACTCGGGATTTCAAAACAGCAGGTATATGATGCGCTCGGGGAAATGGGACTTTCGGATAATATTCGCGGCGAAAAGCTGTCCCTTGAAAATTTCGCAAAACTTTCTGATATACTTTGTAGTAAAAATAAATAAAAAGCCCTTTTTAATATAATGTTTTTTTGTATTAAAAGATGATTTTTACCGAAAAAAAAGGTATTAAAGGGTATTGTGCAGAATAATATAACTGGAGTTGTTTTTTGATTTTGATGTTTGTTAATAAAATGTCAAATTCTAAACTTTGTTTAGTTTTAATAAATGTTATTGTTGAAAGGAGAAAAGAAAAATGACTAACAACAAAAAAGTCCTTACCTGGCTTGAAGAAATGAAAGCTTTGGTAAAACCAGCAGAAATAGTATGGATTGACGGCAGCGAGGAGCAGCTTGAGGCTCTGCGCGCAGAAGCTGTTGCAACCGGAGAAATGATTAAATTAAATCAGGAAGAGCTTCCCGGCTGTTACTATCACAGAACAGCAGAGAATGACGTTGCCCGTGTAGAAGACAGAACTTTCATCTGCAGCAAAGAAAATCCCGGTCCTACAAATAACTGGATGAAACCCGAAGAAGCTTATGCTATGATGTCTAAGCTTTATGACGGTGCAATGGAAGGCCGTACAATGTACGTTATTCCTTTCATCATGGGTACAAAAGGTTCGCCCTTCTCTAAAGTAGGTATTGAGCTTACAGACAGCATTTATGTTGTTCTCAATATGGCTATCATGACAAGAATAGGCACAGACGCTCTTGAAGAAATCGGCGAAAACGGTGATTTCACAAAATGTCTGCATGCTAAAAAGGATGTAAATCCTGATGACAGATACATTATGCATTTCCCTGAAGACAATACAATCTGGAGCATTAACTCCGCTTACGGCGGAAACGTTCTGCTCGGTAAAAAATGTCTTGCTCTCAGAATTGCAAGCTACCTCGGCTATAAAGAGGGCTGGATGGCTGAACATATGCTCATCCTCGGTATTGAAAATCCCCAGGGCGAAGTTAAATATGTTTGTGCAGCATTCCCCAGCGCTTGTGGTAAAACAAACCTGGCTATGCTTATACCTCCTGAAATTCTTAAAGGCTACAAGGTATGGACAGTAGGTGACGATATTGCATGGCTCAGAGTTAATCCTAAAGATGGTAAACTCTATGCTATCAACCCCGAAGCAGGTTTCTTCGGTGTTGCTCCGGGCACAAGCTCAAAATCTAACTACAATGCTCTTAAGACAACAATGTCTAACACAATATTTACAAACGTTCTTATCAGAGATGATAATACAGTATGGTGGGAAGGTCATGATGATGAAGCTCCTGCTCACGCTACAGACTGGCTTGGTAATGAGTGGACTCCTGATAAGGGTATAAAGGGTGCTCATCCTAACTCAAGATTTACAGCTCCTGCAGCACAGTGTCCCTGTATTTCAAGTGAGTTTGAAAATCCCGCGGGCGTGCCTATTTCTGCTATCATATTTGGTGGTAGACGTGCAAAAACTGCTCCCCTTGTATATGAATCATTTGATTGGAACCACGGCGTATTCGTAGGTGCTACAATGGCATCTGAAACAACAGCTGCAGCAGCAGGTGCT
>JAZOTK010000067.1:0-4166 GCA_045657605.1 Clostridia bacterium | reverse complement strand
GGGAATTATGTGAAACAACAGTATCTGCCGGATAATATAAAAAATTCTGTTTACTACAATCCCGGAAATAATAAATTTGAAAATGCTATTGCTGCATTTTTAGAAACCCTTGATAACGCAGAATAAAAAAATATAGACCACGAAAACTTAACTTTTCGTGGTCATATATTTTTATTACATCTCTTTCTTCCCTATGCCTGCGAAAATAAAAACAATCGCACTTATCACAAGAAGGAACGGATAAAACATTTTCGGAATTATTTCAAATGCAGAGATACTGCCTCCCAGTTCGTTTACTGCGGATATGGCTACCAACATCTGCGCTCCATATGGGAGTATTCCCTGGAAAAAGCAAGAGAATGTATCAAGAATTGATGCCGATTTTTTCGGAGAAATTTCATATTCTTCTGCAATTTCTTTTGCTATGGGGTTTGCCATTACTATTGCTACTGTGTTATTTGCTGTGGCTATATCCAACGCTCCTACCAGAATTCCCATCCCCAACTGTCCGCCTTTTTTCCCTTTAAAAACCTTTTTTATTCCTGCAAGCAATGCATCAAACCCTCCGTGTTCGCGTATTAATGCGCATATTGCCGCTACAAGAACTGCTACCATTGTTGTTTCAAACATCCCTGTTGCTCCCGTGCCCATATTTGCCAGTAAATCTTTTGCCGCTACGGCTCCGGTTGCCAATACTGTTACAGAACCTGATACTATACCAATTAAAAGTACTATAAATACATTTATTCCTATTATACCGCCTGCCAATACCAGAACGTAGGGTATTATCTGGATAAGGCTGTATGTATTTTCAATTTCACCTTTTATTTCACTGTCAAAAGACATAATAAGTATTATAATTAGCGTAATAGCCGCCGCCGGAAGAGCTATCAAGAAATTTTCTCTGAATTTATCTTTCATTTTACATCCCTGTCCGTTGCAAGCAGCAATCGTTGTATCTGATATAAAAGACAGATTATCTCCGAACATCGCTCCACCCATAACTGAGGCAACACAGAGTGCCAAATCAAAGCCCGATGCTCCCGATACCGCTACAGCTATAGGCGTCAGAAGTGTTATTGTTCCCACTGATGTTCCCATTGCTACCGAGACAAAACAACCTACAACAAAAAGAACCGCTACTGCAAACTGCGGTGGTATAACCGACAGCATAAAATATGCAACGCTCTCTGCTCCGGTTCTTCCCACTACTCCCACAAAAATTCCGGCTTCAAGGAATATGAGAATCATTGTCACTATATTTTTATCCCCTATCCCTTTTCCCATTATTGTCAGCTTATCTTCAAAACTGACTTCTCTGTTCTGAATACAGGCAACAAGAAGCGCCGCCAGAAAAGTGACTACAATAGGAATATTATAAAAACCCATAGGTATTTTGAGAATATATTCAAAGGTTATTCCAAAACCCAGATATAATACCAAAAATACCCCTATCGGCAAAAGAGCCTTTACATTTCCTTTTTTCACAATTATCTCTCCCTATAATAATTTAATATAAACCAATATCGTAAAAATTACTGATGCCGGAACCAATATTCTGAATTTGAGCTTTGCCGTTTTATGATTAAATATAACCATTCCGAAAATCGCTCCGACTCCTCCAAGCATAAATGCTGCCGCTAGCAGCAGACTTTCTCTGATTCTTCTCATTTTGCGAATTGCAAAAAGCTTGTCCACTCCATATATACAAAATACAAATATATTCCATATTAAGAATATCGTTTCAATTTTATACATAAAAATCCTCTTTCCCGACTTCTATTAATAAGTGCAAAAAACGGATACAGACTTAAAAAACTCCGGAGTTCCTGTTTGAATCTTCCGGAGTTCCTGTTTGTTCATAATTAAAGAACTTTATTTAAAAATTCAATCGTTCTCGGATTCTGCGGATTTGAGAAAATATCCTCCGGTGTACCTTCCTCAAGTATTACACCGTCATCCATAAACATAACCCTGTCGGCAACCTCACGGGCAAATCCCATTTCATGAGTTACCACTACCATCGTCATTCCTTCTCTTGCCAGATTCTTCATAATGGCAAGAACTTCTCCTACCATTTCAGGGTCAAGAGCACTTGTCGGCTCATCGAAAAGCATAACGTCCGGAGACATAGCAAGAGCTCTTGCTATTGCTACACGCTGTTTCTGACCGCCGGAGAGCTGTGACGGGAAACTGTCAGCTTTATCTTCAAGCCCTACATCGGCAAGAAGTTTCATCGCATTTTTTCTTGCTTCCTCTTTTGTCGCCTTTTTCAGGTCAACCGGAGCAAGCATCAGATTATCAATGACATTCATATTAGCAAACAGATTAAAATGCTGGAATACCATACCGATATTTTCACGTACTTTATTTATATCTGTCTTTTTATCGTTAATATGATAACCATCTACAATAATTTCTCCTGCAGTCGCAGTTTCAAGTCTGTTAAGACATCTTAAAAATGTTGATTTACCCGACCCCGAAGGTCCTATTATACAGACAACTTCGCCTTCATAAATATCGGTGGATATGTTTTTGAGTACATTGTTATGTCCAAATTTCTTTTTTAAATTCTCAACATGAATCTTTACACTGTTTTTATTAACGGCCACGGCTCAGTCTCCTCTCCAGCATATTTGCAACCTGCTGTAATGCCAAAATAATAACAAGATACATTACTGCAACTATTGCCCATACCTCAAAAGATTTGAATGTGATTGCTATAACATTCTGCGCCTTATTAACCAGTTCCGGAAATCCTATAACTGAAAGAATTGATGTATCCTTCAAAGTTATAATAAACTGATTTACGATACTGGGTATCATATTTTTTACTGCCTGAGGTAAAACTACACGGAACATAGAGTTCCAGTAAGACAGTCCGAGGCTTCGTGCCGCTTCCATCTGACCGGGATCTATTGCCTGGATCCCTGCACGGATAATTTCTGACATATATGCACCGCAGTTCAGTGCAAGACATATTGTCCCCGCCTGGAGTGATGTAAGCGTAAATCTTGCTTCAAATATTGTTCTTATTCCATACGGTACACCATAGAACACGAAAAAGGCAAGAACTATCATAGGCACACCACGTATAACGTGGACATATATTGAGGCGATTGTCCTTGATACCTTATTGTTTACAACGCTTGCAAGTCCGAAAAATATACCCAGAATACATCCGAAAAACAGACCGCACAGTGCAAGAAGCAGTGTCTGACCCATCGCTGATGTCAGAAGCGCCCCGTATGTACTTATAATTTTAATCATGGAGATTTGTCCCCCTATACACAATGTAAGGGCATCGAATAATCAATGCCCTTTATTACATAATTAATTATTCACCGAGATATTTTGCGATTATTTCATCATACTTGCCGTTCTCGCGGATGTTTTTGAGGCCGGCATTAAAGAGATCTACGAGTTCCTGTTTAGCAGGATCAAAGATTGCAAATCCGTACTGCGCGGGTTCATTTTCAGTTCCTTCAACAAACTTCATATCAAGCTCGCCGATTTTGATATTGTACTTAAGAATCGGTGTGTCATCCATACAAGCGTCAACCTGGCCGCCCATAACTGCCTGATACATATCGGGAGAAGTTGCGAATGTAACAACTTCAAAACCGTATTTTTCTTTAATGCTTTCAGCATATTGGTTGCTCATTGTACCGTTCTTTACAGCAACCTTTTTGCCGTTCATATCTTCAAAGCTTTTTATATCAGACTCTTTTGCAACAGCCATACCCTGAGTTGCATCATAGTAACCATCAGAGAATGTCCAGCCGCTTTCTTTTCTTGCATCTGTGATAGAAGCTCCGGCAATCATACCGTCAGCCTGATTGGCCTGACAAGCAGCGATAGCAGCGTCCCAACCAATATACTGCAGATCATATGTGAAGCCCTGGTCTTCAGCAATTGCTGCTAAAATATCCATATCAATACCTACGATGTTCCCGTCTGCATCCTGGAATTCAAAAGCACTGAAGCCTTTATCAGTTGCAATAACAAAGTTTTTACCATCATCTGTTTTCTTTTCTCCGCAAGCCGCAAAGCTAAGGCAAAGTGCAGCAGCAAGAATTAAGCTTAAAATTTTCTTCATAATAAAATACCTCCAATAATTTTTTTATTTTTCGTACCGCATTTGTACTGTACGATCTTTTTTACCA
>JAZOTK010000066.1:0-3346 GCA_045657605.1 Clostridia bacterium | reverse complement strand
GTACCTTTTACTTTAACACCGCCTATACGGCAGGTTAAAACGCCACCGCCTTCGGAACGGATTTCATCGGAATACCAATCTTTTTTGTTTTCTCCAAAAACTGCTTCGGGATGTTTTTTTAAAAACTCCGATTTAAAAGTTTCAGCAGATACCACTACTGTACTTGCATATCCGGGAGCGTTTACATCGAGAGGGCTTTCGGCACTTTTAAGATACGGCACATCACCGCCCCATACTTCTGAGGCACTTTCGGTTTTACCTGATGATATAGCATAAAATACGGCATTTACCGTCTCTCCGCCATAGGTCATTATTTCGCCTGCGGTTTCGGATATTGCCGTTTCTATTTTTATTCGGTTTTTTTCGCGTTCGTCCGCCGCCCATTTTCCCATACGTTCTTCTACGGACAGCCACGCTTTGCAGTGGGCTGAATCAGTACACACATCGGCACCTTTGTGTTCGGGTATGCTTTTGCCGTTTTTCTCAACCTTATTTATTATGTAGCTTCTTGCCGCTACAGCCTGTGCCTTCAGAGCCTCAAGCGGAAATGATGCCGGCATTTCGGCACTTACAGCACCCCACAGATATTCTTCTAAATCCATTGTAACAACCTTGTCCTCGTTTTTTATATAGGCAGTTATTGTATTTTTGCCCGAAATGTTTTTTGCAGAAATTGTTTCGGGTTTGTGGGGAATACCCGCTCCGCTCAGAGCTACTATTATCGCCGGCAGAATCAGCGTATTTAAAATTGTGCAAAAAATTACTGCTATATATTTTTTCATCTGTACCACCTCGTAATATAATATGAGATGGACTTGTTTTTTATTCCGCCAGCTTTAAAAGTGCCTCGCCGTCCGCACGGAAATAATATCGCTCATTAAGATGATGACCGCCGATATGTTTATAAAAATCTATGGCATTTATATTGCTTTCAATACAGGTCCAGTCGAGTCTTTTGCAACCGCTTTCCACGGCCTTTTTTGCCGCAAATTTCATTAATTTTTTGCCTATCCCGTTTTTGCGGAATTCCTTTCTGATATAAATATCTTCAATATACATATTCATACAGCCGAGATAAGAGGAATAGGTATAAAAATATATGAGATATGCCACAGGCACATCGTTTTCATAAGCTATATATGCCGCTACTCTGTCGTTTCCGCAAAGAGTTTCGATAATCTTTTCTTCGGTGTTTTTTACTTCATCAAGTTCATTTTCGTGTTCCGCCATCAGCCGGATAAGCGACAGGAGAACATCGGCGTCTTCGCGAGTTACAGCTTTCATTTTAAATTCGTTATTCATACTCTCAACTCCTTTAACATATATTTTATCATATTTGTATTGAAATTTCAATAAAAGTATGATAAAATATATTTATAATTTTAAACGGAGATGAAAAAATTGGCAGAACTTAAGACAAATGCAATGAGGATACTTACATCGGCTAAGGTGAGTTTTACTACCCATACCTATGATGCGGGTGATAAAATTGATGCGGTTTCGGTAGCCGGGAAAATGGGACTTCCTTGCGCGAAGGTATATAAAACACTTGTAACTCAGGGGAAAACAAAAAACTTTTATGTTTTTGTACTAAAAGCTGACGGAGAACTTGACCTTAAAAAAGCGGCAAAATCCGTTGGTGAAAAAAGCGTTGAGATGATTGCTGTCAAGGATATAAACAAAATTACGGGATATATCCGAGGCGGTTGCAGTCCTGTGGGTATGAAAAAACAATTTACTACCGTAATTGACAAAAACGCGGAGCTTCTTGATACCTTTGTGGTAAGTGCGGGAAAAATCGGTCATCAGGTAGAGCTTTCACCCAAATCCCTGGCAGAACTTATAGGTGCGAAATTTGAAGATATACTTTTATAAGAGGTGACACAGATGGGAATTTTTGAATTTTTACTTATAGCTGTCGGGCTCTCAATGGATGCTTTTGCCGTATCGGTATGTAACGGACTGAAAATGAAAAAATTCAGCAGCGTATATGCCTGTATAATAGCATTATTTTTCGGCGTGTTCCAGGCGGCAATGCCCATAATCGGATTTTTTCTGGGTAAAGGATTTGAATCTCAGATAAAAGCATTTGACCATTGGATTGCTTTCGGACTGCTTGCGGTAATAGGAATAAATATGATAAGAGAAGCGTTGGGCAAAGACGATGAATCAGTCTGTGCCTGCGGTGGATATACCCTTAATCTGAAAGAACTCACACTAATGGCTGTGGCAACGAGTATTGACGCTCTTGCTGTGGGAATTACCTTTGCCGTTCTTGAGGTTCCCATATTTACTGCGGCTCCGATAATAGGTATAATAACCTTTATAATATCCTTTGGCGGAGTCTTTTTAGGCAACAGATTCGGTGCATCATATAAAGAAAAAGCTGAACTTGCAGGAGGAATTATCCTCGTACTGATAGGTACAAAAATACTGTTGGAGCATCTGAATATATTATGAATAATATGATACTTGAATATTTGAAAAAAATTACAGAAGAAGAACAGATGATACTTGACGGGGCTCAGATAAAACGTGAGCTTTACGCTGCCGGCGGAGATTTTGTGGTTGACAGCCGCAGAATGATTCAGAGCGGGCGGTATATTGACGTGCGTCCTCATACGAGATTTGCACCTTTCCCGCTTCACAGTCATAACTATATTGAGATGATGTATGTTTTCAGCGGAAGTATCAGTCATATAATTGACGGGATCGGGATAACTCTCGAAAAAGGGGATTTACTTATACTTAATCCGGCAAGCCGTCACGAAATACTTACCGCCGGAGCTGATGATATTGGTGTGAATTTTATAATCCTGCCGGAGTTTTTAAACTCAGTTTTTGAAAAGCTTGATTATGAAAATAAATTTATAGCTATGCTGTATAAACGAGGTCCGGCATACCTGCATTTTAAAGCAACGGACATACCTCCGATACAGAATCTGATAGAAAATCTTGCCTGGCTTCTGATTTCGGAAAAAACCGATACGGAGATACTGCAGACGACTATGCAACTGCTTTTTATGCATATTGCAGACAGCGCCGATAATATTAAAAACGGCGGAACCGTCAGCGGACTTGAAGCTGAAATAAACAGATATATTGATTCGGGATATAAAACAGCTACTTTATCGGAGTTTGCAAGAAAGCAGCATCATTCCGAATCTAATATGAGTAAGCTTATTTTTAAGGCTACGGGAAAAACTTTTAAAGAGCTTTTAAAAGAGCGGCGACTTAAATCAGCGGCAGGGCTGCTGATACATTCGGATATATCGGTATCGGATATTATAACGGCAACGGGATATGACAATACCAGCTATTTTTATCGGATATTTCGAGAAAAATA
>JAZOTK010000065.1:0-8201 GCA_045657605.1 Clostridia bacterium | reverse complement strand
GTATATGGAGAATAATACATAAAAAAATCTTTTTTAAAGAATAAATTATATATATATAACAAAAAAAATTAAAAATCAGTTTTTTTATTGTAATTTTAAGGAAATTATGTTATATTATATAATGTATAAAAATAAGTTTATGCTACATAAGGAGAGGTGGCAAATTTGAAAAAAAATATTAAAAGTATCGGTTTTTATATAGCGGTGCTTATAATTCTTGTAGTTGTTTATATGTTTTTAGGACAGGAGCCTCTTATGGAACGCAATACCATAGGAGATTTGATGCGTGCTATAGACAATAAAGAAGTTGCAGAGCTGGTTGTTGAAGAAAATCAGGTAGTAGCTTCTATGAAAAATAAGGATCAGATGATAGTAGAAATTCCTTCGGCGGATATTTTTCTTATGTTCGCAACACAGGAAATTAAGGAGCTGGTAAAAAGCGAGCCCACGTTTAAGCTTGACACTCCCGCGCCGCAAGGGACTCCGTGGTGGATGTCTTTTCTGCCTTATCTGATTTTCGGCGTAGTGTTGATTGTATTCTGGCTTTTTGTTTTCCGTCAGATGCAAGGCGGCGGTGGCGGCGGCAAGGTAATGAACTTCGGTAAAAGCCGCGCCAAAGTTATGAACGATGCTCAGAGAAAAGTAACGTTTAATGATGTTGCCGGAGCAGATGAAGAAAAGGCAGATCTGGAAGAAGTTGTTGATTTTCTGAAAAATCCTGCGAAATATACTGTACTCGGCGCAAGAATCCCTAAAGGCGTACTTCTGGTAGGCCCTCCGGGAACAGGTAAAACCTTGCTTGCAAAAGCGGTTGCCGGTGAAGCCGGAGTTCCGTTTTTCAGTATCAGCGGTTCGGATTTTGTTGAAATGTTTGTCGGTGTAGGTGCTGCGAGAGTACGTGACCTTTTCGAGGAAGCTAAAAAATCTACTCCTGCGGTTATATTTATTGATGAGATAGATGCAGTAGGACGTCACAGAGGAGCAGGTATGGGCGGCGGTCACGATGAACGTGAACAGACCTTAAACCAGCTGTTAGTTGAGATGGACGGTTTCGGTGTAAACGAAGGCGTTATTATAATAGCGGCAACAAACAGACCCGATATATTAGACCCGGCACTTCTCAGACCGGGACGTTTTGACAGACAGATAGTAGTAAATGTTCCCGATGTTCAGGGACGTGAAGATATTCTTAAGGTTCATGCAAGAAATAAGAAGCTGGCAGCAGATGTTGACCTTAAGGTGGTAGCAAAAACAACTGCCGGATTTACGGGTGCTGATCTGGAAAATCTCCTTAACGAATCAGCTCTTCTTGCGGCAAGAAAAAATAAAAAAGCTCTTGATAACAATGATATTCAGGAAGCGCTTATGAAGGTTGTAATAGGTGTTGAGAAAAAATCGAGAATGATGAGCGATAAAGAAAAACGTCTTACAGCATTCCACGAAGCGGGTCATGCGGTAATAACAAGACTTATGCCTGACCAGGACCCCGTTCACGAGGTATCTATAATCCCGAGAGGCAGAGCAGGCGGATATACAATGCAGCTCCCGCTCGAGGATAAGACATACGCTACTAAGAAATATATGTTAAATGAGATAAAAATTCTCCTCGGCGGACGTGCCGCTGAAGAAATTGTTCTCGGCGATATAAGCACAGGAGCTTCAAGCGATATCGAACGTGCTTCGGATATGGCAAGAAAAATGGTTGCCAAATACGGTATGAGTGACCGTCTCGGTCCTATTGCTTTCGGCTCATCTCATGATGAGGTGTTTATTGGAAAAGACTGGACGCAGACGAGAAATTACAGCGAAGAAATAGCATCGCTTATAGACAGCGAGGTTAAAAAAGTTATAGATGAATGTTACAAAGAGTGTATCAGACTTCTTAAGGAAAACAGCTCAAAGCTTGACCTTGTTGCAAATGCTCTTATAGAGTTTGAAAAACTTGACGGTGACCATTTTGAAAAGCTTTTTACAGCTGATGAAGCCGGCAGTCAGCCGGAAGAAACTCCTGCGGCAGATGCGGATAATGAATAATAAGCAAAGGAATGACTTTTTAAATGAGAAAAATTTTGGAGAAGGTATTCGGCACATACAGCACCCGTGAGCTTAAAAGAATATATCCCATAGCGGATAAGGTTGAAGCTCTGGAAAAAACTATGGAAGCTCTTACCGATGCAGAACTTCGCGGAAAAACGGAAGAATTTAAAAACAGATATAAAAACGGAGAAACCTTGGACGATTTATTGCCCGAGGCTTTTGCCGTTGCAAGGGAAGCTGCATGGCGTGTGCTCGGAATGAAACATTTCCGTGTACAGATTATCGGTGGTATAGTACTGCATCAGGGACGTATAGCCGAAATGAAAACAGGTGAAGGTAAAACTCTTGTTGCTACCCTTCCGGCATATCTTAATGCCCTTACAGGAGAAGGTGTACACATAGTTACGGTAAACGATTATCTTGCAAAACGTGACAGTGAGTGGATGGGTAAGCTTTACAGATTTTTAGGTCTTACTGTAGGTCTTGTTTACAGTAATATGGAAAACGATAAGAGACGTGAAGCTTACAAGGCAGATATTACTTATGCCACAAACAACGAGCTCGGATTTGACTACCTCCGTGACAATATGGTGACATATAAAGAACAGATGGTACAGAGAGGCCATGTTTTCGCTGTTGTCGATGAGGTTGACTCTATTCTTATTGACGAAGCAAGAACACCTCTTATAATCTCGGGTATGGGCGAACAAAGCACACAGCTTTATGAGCTGGTTAACCGTTTTGCATCCGGACTGCGATGCCTTAAACGTGAATCCTTTGACACAAAAGAAGAACACGACGACATAGACGCGGATTATCTTGTAGACGAAAAGGCTCATACGGTAACGCTTACAAAACAAGGCGTAGAAAAGGCAGAAAGATATTTTAATATTGAAAACTTATCTGATGTACAGAACACAACTCTGGCGCATCATATCAATCAGGCAATACGTGCTCACGGGCTGATGAGAAGAGACATAGATTATGTTGTTCAGAACGGTGAGGTACTTATAGTTGACGAGCATACAGGCCGTCTTATGATAGGCAGACGTTACAGCGAAGGTCTGCATCAGGCGATAGAAGCAAAAGAAGGAGTAAAGGTTGAAAGAGAAAGTAAAACTCTTGCAACAATTACATTCCAGAATTTCTTCCGTCTGTACAGAAAGCTTGCAGGTATGACAGGTACGGCTATGACTGAAGAAACAGAGTTCCAGCAGATTTATTCTCTGGACGTTGTGGAAATACCCACAAACAAACCGCTTCTGAGAAAAGACTTATCTGATGTTGTTTATAAGAACGAAAAAGCTAAATTTGATGCGGTAGTAAAATTTGTATCGGAATGTCACGCAAAAGGTCAGCCGGTGGTAGTAGGTACAATTTCAATCGAAAAATCAGAAATACTCAGTGCTATGTTCAAAAAACACGGAATAAAACACGAAGTGCTGAATGCTAAATATCACGAAAAAGAAGCATATATTATCTCTCAGGCAGGTAAAAAAGGTGCAGTTACAATCGCAACCAATATGGCAGGTCGAGGAACTGATATTATGCTTGGCGGTAATGCTGAGTTTTTGGCAAAACACGAGCTTGCAAAGCTGGGTTACAGCGATGAGCTTATAATAGAAGCTACAGGCTTTGCTGAAACTGATAATGAAGAAATTTTAAATGCCCGTGCAGAATATAAACGCTGCTATGATAAATACAAAGCTGAAATCTCTAAAGAAAGCGAAGAAGTTGTTGCTCTCGGCGGTCTTTGTATTGTAGGTACAGAACGTCATGAATCAAGACGTATTGATAATCAGCTCAGAGGACGTTCCGGTCGTCAGGGTGACCCCGGTACAACAAGATTCTTTATCTCTCTTGACGATGACCTTATGAGACTTTTCGGTTCGGACAGACTGAAAAATGTTGTAAGTGCAATGGGACTGGCAGATGATGAGCCTATCGAACATTCTATGCTTACAAACTCAATCGAAAACGCCCAGAAAAAGATAGAAGGCAGAAACTTTGATTCGCGTAAACACGTGCTTCAGTTTGACGAGGTTATGAACGAACAGCGTCAGATTATTTACGGTGAACGCCAGCGTGTGCTTGCAGGCGAAAATCTTAAATCCAGTATAGAAAAAATGATAGGTGAGGTTTGTGACGCAGGTGTAGAACTTTATACCCAGGGCGAAAATCTGCCGGATAACTGGAACCTTGAAGGACTGAGAAGTTATTTTGAAAGCTTTGTCTATAATCCCGGAGAAATGAATTTCGACCAGGAATTTATGGAAAAAGCAACAAAAGAATCGCTTAAAGAAGATATTCACGAGCGTGCAATGGCAAAATATGCCGAGCAGGAAGAAATATTCGGCGAGGGTATAAGAGAAATCGAGCGCGTTATAATGCTCCGTAATATTGATGCAAAATGGATGGACCATATAGATTTGATGGACCAGCTCAGAAGAGGTATTTCTCTGCGTGCTTATGCACAGCGTGACCCGATAATCGAATACAAATACGAAGGTATGGATATGTTTGAGGAAATGACCGATAACATTAAAACAGATACCGTAAAAACACTTCTTACAGTTCGTCCCGCTGCGGCTCCCATTGAAAGAGAACAGGTAGCCAAACCTATGGTAGCTTCTCACGGTGACGGTACGGTAAATACAAATAAAACCGTAAGAAACAGCGGACAGAAGGTCGGAAGAAATGATCCTTGTCCCTGTGGCTCGGGTAAAAAATATAAAAAATGCTGCGGACAGTAGCAGATAGGGTGTGAAATAAATGCTTGAACTTGAACAATACAGACTTGACCTCAAGGCTCTTGAGGAAGGCATGAATGAACTGAGGGATTCACTTTAACCTCGCTAAACTTAAAGCGGAAATAGAAGATCTGGAACAACAGGCTACAAGCCCCGATTTCTGGGATGATATGGAAAATTCGGGTAAGGTACTGAAAAAAACCAAACAGCTTAAAGATAAAGTAGAGGCTTATGAAAAGCTCGCCGGTGCAAGAGAAGATTTGCTTGTTATGATAGAAATGGCAGACGAAGAAAATGACACATCGGTAGTTGATGAAATAATTGCCGATTGTGAGGCTCTTATGAAGGACTATGAAGCTATGAGACTTGATACCCTTCTTACAGGACCTTATGATAAAAACAATGCTATTTTATCACTTCATGCAGGTGCCGGCGGAACAGAGGCACAGGACTGGGTACAGATGCTGATGCGTATGTATATCAGATGGGCTGAGAGACGTGGATTTGAAGTTAAAATCCTTGATATGCTTGACGGTGACGAAGCAGGTGTAAAAAGTGTTACAATGCTTCTTACAGGCGTAAATGTTTACGGATATGCAAAAACAGAAAAAGGCGTACACAGATTAGTACGTATTTCACCGTTTGATGCTTCGGGAAGAAGACATACGTCCTTTGCATCACTTGATGTAATGCCTGAATTTGATGATGATATTGAAATTGACATCAGAACAGAGGATTTAAGAGTTGATACCTACCGTTCCAGCGGTGCGGGCGGTCAGCACGTAAATAAAACCGAATCGGCAATACGTATAACTCATATTCCTACAGGAATAGTAGTTTCCTGCCAGACAGAGCGTTCGCAGATACAGAACAGAGAAACCTGTATGAAGATGCTCAAATCAAAGCTTCTTGAAATTGCTGAACGTGAAAAGATGGAGAAAATCGAAGATATAAAAGGCGATATGAAGGATATTGCATGGGGAAGTCAGATACGTTCCTATGTATTCCATCCGTACAACCTTGTAAAAGACCACAGAACAAATTTTGAAATGGGAAATACAGGTGCGGTAATGGACGGCGATATTGACGGATTTATCAATGCTTATCTTAAAGCCTCAAGTCTCGGAGAGTTGGAATAAACTTTAAGGCGGAAGCCTTCATACTTCCGCCTTATATAAGATATACAGGAAGGTTTTGACTGATGAAAAACAACAGATTACATACACCGGCAGGAACTGCCGATTTGCTTGTTGACAGTACATTTGCAGTTGCGAATATACAAAGTATAATAACCGATAATTTTGCGTCCTTCGGTTATTCTATGGTAAATACACCTACATTTGAATATATAGACGTGTTTACTGATGACAGCGGACGCAGTGATACGAAAACAATGGTAAAATTCTTTGACGGTGACGGTGATATTCTCGCACTCAGACCCGATTTTACGCCCGCTATTGCAAGAATGGCGGCAACAAAGTTTCCGGCAGGCGAAATACATAAATTCGGTTATACGGGAACAGCGTTCATTAACAGCGAAGCTTACAGTAACGTAAGACAGAAGGAATTTATCCAGTCAGGCGTTGAGCTTTTGGGCGTGAACTCCTGCGAAGCAGATGCCGAGATAATAGCTCTTACCATAACATCGTTGCTTAAATCGGGACTTGACGAATTTCAGATAGAAATCGGTCACGCCGGATTTTTCAAAGGACTTGTCTTTGAAGCAGGATTAAACGATGCTGAATGTGAACAGCTCAGACTTATGACTCACCGTAAGGATTTTGTTAATATAGAAAATTTCCTGAAAAACAGAGATGTTTCGCCCAAAACAGCAGAGCTTATTGCAAAGTTGCCACACCTGTTCGGCGATATTTCGGTTGTAAGAGAAATCAGTACGGAAGGTCTTAACGAAACATCAAAAAATGCACTTGAAAATTTAAGCGACATTTATAACGCAATATGCGACTATGGATTTGAAAAATATATATCCTTTGACCTCGGTCTTGTGCAAAGTCTTGATTACTATACAGGTATGATTTTCAAAGGATTTACACATAATATGGGCTTCCCGATATGCGGCGGCGGAAGGTATGATACACTTCTCGAACGCTTTGGCACAAATGCACCGGCTACCGGCGTGGCTCTGTGGGTTGACAGAATTTTTGCGGCTCTTACCAGAAACGGTGCTGTTATAAAAGCACCCACAAACGACTGTCTGGTTACAGGCAGCGGTAAAGATGCAATTTATGCGGCAACAGCTCTCAGAGAGCAGGGACTGTGGACAGAAATATATTTCGGAGACAGCGACCCGAAAGAATATGCAATATCAAAAGGTATAAAAGAGCTTTGCGAGGTTTTGGGCGGTAAAATGAAAATTACAAACCTTCAGACCGGCGAAACTTCGGTAACGGAAATTTAAAACTAAGGACTGATACAGATGAATTATATTACGGTTGCCCTGGCAAAGGGCAGACTTGCGGATACAGCGATAGAGCTTTTTGAAAAGATGGGATATGATGTATCCGAAATGAAAGAAAAATCAAGAAAACTTATATTTACCGATGAAAAGAATAAATTTAAGTTTATTCTCGTAAAAGCATCTGATGTTCCGGTTTATGTGGAATACGGAGCGGCTGACATCGGTATAGTCGGCAGAGATACCATACTCGAAGAAGGCAGAAACCTTTACGAAGTACTGAATTTAGGATTCGGAAAATGTAAAATGGCAGTCTGCGGTCCTGCGGAAATGAAGGATAAGCTTTTTGCTGCAAACAACCTGCGTGTTGCCTCAAAATATCCTAATATTGCAAGGGAATTTTTCCATAACAGCAAAGGACAGACTATAGAAATAATTCCTCTCAGCGGTTCAGTTGAACTTGCACCGCTTGTAGGTCTTTCCGAAGTTATTGTTGATATAGTTGAAAGCGGAAAAACCTTGAAAGAAAACGGTCTTGAGGTACTTGAAGATGTATGTTCACTTTCTGCATGGCTCGTTGTAAACCGTGTAAGTATGAAAGTAGAACGTGAAAGAATACTTGCAGTAACTGACGGATTAAGCAAATTAACGGAGATGAGATAAATGATAGCTATTCTCGATTATGGTGCAGGAAATCTGCGTAGTGTGCAGAAAGCCTTTGAATACTTAAATGCAGATGTAACAATAACAAACGACAAGAAAATTATAAAATCAGCTTCACATATTGTTCTTCCGGGAGTTGGTGCTTTCGGCGATGCAAAAGCAGGACTTGAAAAATCAGGTCTGATAGACACAATTTTTGAAGAAATAGAAAACAACAAGCCGTTTTTAGGTATCTGCGTAGGTCTTCAGCTTCTTTTTGAAGGAAGTGACGAAAGCCCCGAAGCAGAAGGGCTTGGTATTTTCAAAGGGAATATAAAGAAAATACCTGATAATAA
>JAZOTK010000064.1:0-3499 GCA_045657605.1 Clostridia bacterium | reverse complement strand
GATAACAATGCATTTGTTCAGCCGGTTGAACCGGTTGTTGAAATGTTCAGTATGCCGGGCCGAGGTGATATTGACCCTAATCCGGTAATGTCGATTTTCTACTATTTGTTCTTCGGACTTATGCTTAGTGATGCAGGTTACGGGTTGCTTCTTTTGCTGGGTGGTTGGATTCTGACAAAAAAATTCAAACCCGAAGGCACAATGGGCAAAATGATAAAACTGTTTACGGTAGGCGGAGCCTTTACAATGTTCTGGGGAGCGCTCTTCGGAAGCTGGTTCGGAGATCTTATCCCGAAAATAGCAGAAACGTTTTTTGATACAAAAATAGGTGCATTGGGAATCTATGATCCCATATCAGACCCTATGCCTCTGCTTATACTTTCGATGATACTCGGAGCAATTCATCTTTTTGCGGGAATGGGACTTAATTTTTACAATCTTGCAAGAAAAGGTAAAATAAAGGACGCCATATTTGATGTGGGATTCTGGTTCTTGCTTCTGATAGGACTGATAATGCTTATCGGTGGCGGAATTATAATGAAAATCGGAACAGGGCTCGCAATAATCGGTGCTGTGGGACTTATACTGACACAGGGCAGAGATAAGCCGAATATATTTATGAGAATATTCGGCGGAGTAGGAAGCCTTTACGATATAACCTCGTATCTTTCCGATTTGCTGTCATACTCCAGACTGTTGGCGTTGGGACTTGCGACGGGAGTTATATCCATGGTTGTAAACACAATGGCAACCCTGGGCGGGAAAAGCATTTTTGGTGTGATACTCTTTATTGTTGTTGCGTTGTTTGGACACACACTTAATATACTCATAAATACATTAGGTGCATTTGTTCATACAAACCGACTGCAATATGTTGAATTTTTCAAAAAGTTTTATGAAGGCGGCGGAATACCATTCAAGCCGTTTGGAGTAAATACAAAATATACAAAATTTAAGGAGGAATAAATCATGACAGGAACAATGATAGGAACAGTATTAGCATTAATAGGAGCGGCTCTGGCAGTAGGACTGGCAGGTATAGGCTCAGCAAGAGGCGTAGGTATGGTTGGTGAAGCAGGTGCAGGAGTAATTTCTGAAGACCCGAGTAAATTCGGTCAGATACTCATTCTTCAGCTTCTTCCCGGTACACAGGGTATCTACGGACTTATTACAGCATTCCTTATTCTTACAAATGCGGGTCTTATCGGTGGAGGCGCACCCATTGCAAACTGGCAGACCGGTATGATGTATTTACTGGCAGCTCTTCCGATTGCTATAGTTGGTCTGTTCTCAGCACTTTATCAGGGCAGAGTTGCAGCCGCAGGTGTAAGTATTGTTGCTAAAAAGCCTCAGGAAATGTCAAAAGCTATCACCTTCTCGGCGATGGTTGAAACATATGCCGTGCTCGCACTGCTCATATCTCTCCTCGCTGTATTCGGTATTGCGGGAATGTAATTTTTAGTGCACCATAAACCGAAGGAGGGCAGATTATGGACGGTCTTGACAGACTTACACAAAAAATAATTGACGATGCAAAGGCCCGTGCTGAAGAAATAATAAAGGAAGCTGAAAAGCAGGCTGAAAAAGTATTGCAGGAAGCTGAAACAAAGGCAAAGACCGAGTTTGAAAAAACAGAGGCGCAGGCGCGAAAAAAAGCAGAAGAAATTCTAAGAGGCTTTGAATCCGGAGCAAATTCTGCCGGCAAAAAGATGATGCTTTCGGCAAAAAGAGAGCTTATAAATATGTCGTTTAAAAAGGCGATGGACGAGCTTGAAAATCTTTCGGATACCGAATATTTTGATATAATCTACAAAATAGCAGGAAAGTATAAATCAGATAAAAAAGCGGAGCTTATACTCAGCGAAGCCGATTTTAAAAGAATTCCGGCGGATTTTGAAGAAAAGCTTAAAGAAATTTCCGGAGGGAATATGACCCTCGGAGAAACTCCTGCGGCGATAAAGAACGGTTTCATACTGAAATACGGTTTGTCGGAAGAAAACTGTTCATTTGATTCGCTTATCAATACAAACAGCGAAAAACTGCAGGACAAAGTTGCACAAATAATGTTTGCATAGTGCGGAACGGAGAGAGAATATGAAAGATACGGCATATGCATTTAGCGTTGCTAAAATCCGTGCTATAGAGAATGCTCTTATGACAAGTGCAGACATGGAACAGCTTATATCTGCCAAGCATACCGATGATTGTATGCGGATGCTGACGGACAGAGGATACGGCAACGGTGAAATGCAGACGAGGGTTTCGTTTAATACATTGTTCAGACAGGAAAGAGAAAAACTGTGGCGTAATATAAAAGAAATTGCACCGAACCCTGAAATTTTTGATATATTCCTGTATAAAAATGATTATCATAATCTCAAGGTTATTTTAAAAGGACTTACAAAAGGGGAAAAGTATGAAAATATGCTGATGAGCCCTTTTACAATAAATCCGGAACTTATTGAAAAAGCAGTAACGGATGGCAATTTCTCCATTCTGCCGACGGATTTTGCCAAAACGGCAGAAAAAGCATATATACAGCTTACCCGTGAAAACAACTCGCAGGGAGCTTCGGTAACGGCGGATAAAGCGTCTGTTGAGGCACTTTGCAGAGGAGCAGAAAAAACGGACAATGAATTTTTCAAAGAAATCGCTAATCTTACAGCAGATTGCATAAATATGAAAACTGCGCTGAGATGTGCGATGATAGGGAAAGATATGAATTTTGCAGGGAACGCACTTGCCGAAGCGGGAAGCTTTGATATAAAAGCTCTTGCGGTTGCGGCGGGTACAGACGTTGCTTCAGTTAAGGAATTTGCGATGGGAACATTCCTGGCGGAAGCAGTCTCTGATGCAGAAAAAGATTTTTCGGCATTTGAAAAAGAATGTGATGATATTATTATGCGTCACATTATGAAAGCAAAATACAAATCATTCGGACCCGAACCGATTTTGGCGTATATATATGCTAAAGAAACAGAACTTAAAGCATTGCACATTATAATGACAGGTAAGACTAACAAAACCGATGACGAGGCGATAAGAGGGAGGCTGAAATTGCTTTATGTATAAGATAGGCGTAATAGGTGATAAAACCGGTATACAAGGCTTTTTGGCACTCGGGCTTGATATTTTCCCGTCATATTCGGCAGAGGAAATAAAAGAAAATCTGGAAAAATGTGCAGAAAACGGATACGGAATAATATACATTACCGAACAGGCACTTGCCAAAATCGGTGACGAGGCTGATAAATACAGCAGTATGCAGATGCCGGCAATAATTCCCATACCGGGAATTGGCGGCTCCCTCGGAATCGGTATGGCAAACGTAAAAAAATGCGTTGAACGTGCCGTAGGGTCGGATATAATATCGTAATTAAAACACCAATGAAAGCAGGTGGAGAATTTGAGTAAAGGAACAATACTGAAAGTTTCCGGACCTCTTGTTATCGCAACGGGAATGCGTGAAGCGAATATGTTTGACGTGGTAAGGGTCGGA
>JAZOTK010000063.1:0-9691 GCA_045657605.1 Clostridia bacterium | reverse complement strand
AATCTTGTAATTGAAAAAACGGATATTGCTAAAATTGTTTTTGATATAAGAAAAGAACCTAATCCCTGCTCGCTGTGCGCTAAAATGCGACGTGGTGCTTTGCATGAGGCGGCTCTTGCTCACGGCTGTGATAAAGTAGCGTTGGGTCATCATTTTGATGATGTTCTTGAAACTTTTTTCCTCTGTCTTTTCAACGAGGCAAGAATTAACTGTTTTTCGCCTGTGACATATCTTGACAGGAAAAAGGTATATTTAATACGTCCGTTTCTGTATATGCCCGAAAAAGAGATACGCCGTTTTGTTGCGGCAAACGAAATACCTGTTATACACAATCCCTGCCCTGCTAACGGCAACACGCAGAGGCAGTATATGAAAGAGCTTATCGGCAGACTTGCTCACGAAAATCCGGGGCTTAAAGACAGAATATTTCACGCGATAAAAAATTCAGAAATCAAAGGTTGGTAGGTTATGTACAGAATACTTGTTTTCAGCGATTCACACGGGCATACCGATTATATTACCTCGGCAATCGAGCGTATTCCCGCTGATCTTATAGTACATCTCGGTGATAAGGTTTATGATATTGAAAAAGTATCGTATATATATGATGATTTAAGGTTTGAATATGTCAGCGGCAACTGCGATTTTGCCTCCTCCGAGCCGTCAACAAGAATAATCGAAGCCGAAGGGTTTCGCATACTTCTGACTCACGGCCATCCGTATAATGTAAAACAAAGCCTTCTTTCACTAAAAAGCTATGCAAAAGAAAATAATGTGGACTGCATTTTATACGGTCATACCCATATATCCGAATGCAGTTATGAAGACGGAATGCTCATACTCAACCCCGGAAGCGGTTCTGTACCCGGTGATGAAAGTTTTGGCGTAATTGAGATAGAAGGCGGAAGAATTAAAGGATGTATAATAAAATGATTTCAGCAGATGAACTAACTTGCAGGCTTTCAGGTACAATGTGGAATGAGATAAAGGTTTTTGACTCGATTCCCTCAACTAATGATTATCTTAAAACCTGTTCTGATTTCCACGAAGGAACTGCGGTTTTTGCATTAACTCAGACGGGTGGCAGAGGAAGACTCGGTCGTACCTGGGTTTCGCCGAAAAGCGGAAACATATATCTGTCAGCAGGGTTTGAGCCTGCGCTTCCCACAGAAAAAATGCCGCAAATCGGGTTTGCAGCAGCTGTTGCGGTATGCGAAGCTTTAAATGAGTTTTTTGCCATAGATTGTCATATCAAATGGCCTAATGATATTGTAGCCGAAAACCGCAAGCTTTGCGGTATACTTTGCGAGCTTGTATTTTGTGGCGATACGCCTGCTCGGTGCATCTGCGGTATAGGTATCAATCTTTTATCCGCACCCAAGGAAGGGATTCCGGCTATCGCCGTTTCCGACCTGTATAAAGACGAATATAATATAAACGAGTTTTCTGCCGTTTTGCTGAAAAAACTCGAATTTGAATATAATAATATAGAAAATGTTTTGGAAAAATATAAAAAATCCTGTATCACTCTCGGCAGAGAAATACGTGTTATTTCTTCTGAAAAGGAATATACCGCCCGCGCCGTGAGTATTGATACGCTCGGCAGATTGATTGTCGAAAAAAACGGTGAGAAAATCAGCATAAACTCGGGCGAAGTTTCTGTTCGCGGCATTTATGATTATTGCTGATTAGAAAAGGAGAAAATTTTATGCATCTTGTAATTGACGTTGGTAATACAAACATCGTTTTCGGTATTTATGAATACGATACTCTCCGCGCTACCTGGCGACTTGCAACACTTCGCAACAGTACGTCAGATGAAATTGGTATGTTTTTTCTTAATATGCTGAGACTTGAAGGTATTTCGGCAAGTGATATTGAAGGTACAATAATTTCATCTGTTGTACCGCCTATTATGTACTCGCTTGAACATTCAATAAGAAAATATCTGGGACACAGCCCGATAATCGTTACAAGCGAAATGGATTTCGGATTTAAAATATTATATCCGCATCCTAAAGAAATAGGCGCCGACAGACTCGTTAACGCGTATGCGGCATATAAGCTGTACGGCGGTCCTCTTGTTATAGTTGATTTCGGAACAGCAACAACTTTCTGCGCCGTAACCGAAAAAGGCGAATATCTGGGCGGTGCAATATGTCCCGGTATAAAAATTTCTCTTGACGCTCTTTATCAGAACACGGCTAAACTTCCGAGAATAGAAATCGCCCGTCCCGAAAAAATGATTGGCGACAGTACGGTTCACGCGATGCAGTCGGGTATGTTTTTCAGTTATGTCGGCGGTGTTGATTATATGGTAGAAGGGTTTAAAAAAGAATTGGGCGGAGCCGCAACAACTGTTGCAACGGGCGGTCTTGCACGTATGATTTCCGAAAATTCCCGCAGTATTGATATAATAAATTCGCGACTTACTCTTGATGGATTGAATATGTTATATAAAAACTGTACAAAATAGTCCTTGCAAATATTTTTGAAAGGACTAATAAAAATGATAAATATAAATTGCACAGGCGATTGTAAATACCAGAAAAACGGCAAATGTACGATGGTTATTCCCATTTCTTCGGGTCATTCCAACGGAATTTGCGCTTACTACTCCCCTAACGAAAAAAAAGAAAAAATCCTGTGCTTATCTGATACTAATGAAAGGTCGTAAGATTATGATTACAAAATTTTGTGACGAAATTGAAAATGAAATAATCTCACTCCGCAGACGGATACATCAAAGTCCGGAGCTTGCTTTTGAGGAATATGAAACCGGCAGGCTTATTTGTGAGACCCTTGATAAATGGGGTATTCCGTACAAAAAAGCGGCAAAAACAGGCATTTATGCTGATATTTGCGGTAAAAATACAGGCAAAGCATTTCTTCTTCGTGCCGATATTGACGCTCTTCCCGTAAAAGAAGATACGGGACTGCCATTTGCTTCAAAAAAAGAAGGGCTTATGCACGCCTGCGGGCACGATGCCCATACAGCCATATTACTCGGCTGTGCTTATGTTTTAAACAGCATTAAAGAAACCTTGGGCGGAACAGTAAGACTTGTATTTCAGCCGGCAGAAGAAGGTGACGGCGGTGCACTTCCGATGATAAACGAAGGTGTTCTGGAAAATCCTGCAATATCTGCTGCCGCCGCATTGCACGTTTCTGCCGATGCTCCTGTCGGAAAAATAATGATAAAAAACGGTGCCGTTATGGCTTCTATAGATGAATTTGATGTAATATTCAAAGGAAAAGGCGGTCACGGCGGACATCCCGACGAAGTAATCGACCCCATAATTATGGCGGGAGAATTTATAACATCGTTGCAGACGGTAGTTTCAAGAAACGTCCCACCCTGCAAGCCTGCGGTAATTTCCGTAACTTCCGTAAACGGCGGGACAAACTATAATGTAATTCCCGATACGGTACATATAAAAGGAACGGTGCGGTGCAGTGAACCGGAGCTGCGCGGTCAGCTTACCGACCTTGTTAAAGCTAAAGCCGATGCGGTAGCCACGTCAAACTCCGGCTTTTGTGAGTTTATTTTACGAAAACTGTATCCGCCTACAATAAGTCATCCCGAAATGAACAGATATGTTGCCGCCGCCGCTGATAAAATAATCGGCAGCGAAAACATAGTTTATTTTGATGAATGCTCAATGGGTGGCGAAGATTTTTCGTATTTTTCCGAAAAAGTGCCGTCAGCATATTTTAATTTGGGTATAGCAAATGAAGAAAAGGGTATTACCTACGCTATTCACAATTCAAAGTTTGATATAGACGAGAAAGCCCTTAAAATCGGCTACTCGGTTATGTCTCAGCTTGCTATTGATTATTTGGGTTAAATTATAAAATCGAATTATACTACTCTGCTGTAAAATCACTACGTGGAAAAGAAGTGGTGCAGATTGCTGTTTCGCAGTGAGTGGTGCCGTACAAAGGTACTGCCCCGAGCAAGAAGCAGTGATATGTGCCGCTTATTTTTCACGTTTTTTTAGAATAAAATATTCGCCTGTCTTATCAATTCCCATACAGACGATATAATAGTTATCCGCAAAAACGGCGTATTTTTCAAATTTACCGAATGGATTTCCTCTGTTACCCGAAACGGCTATTGCCACATATCTTACGTTCCCACGGTCTTTTATTCCCATATAATAAAAGCCGGTGCGGTTTACGGTTTTATATATTTCCGCCAAAACGCTGTCAGTAATATCATATCTGCATATACTGTAAAATCCGCAAAGTCTGTGCCATTTGAATCCCGATAAAATATTTTCCTCTTCTTCGGGTTCGGGTATTTCTTCTTCTTTTATGAAAAACTCAGGTGTTATAACATCTGTTTCCACATTTTTGCGAACAATCACGATATTTTTTCTGTCATAGATTCCGTCAAATATACCTCTGTCTTTTTCAAGAACACCAATCGGAACAAGCTTTTCTCCTTCCCTGCGGTAGAGTTTAAAAACTTCATCTTCGCCGAGTGGAGTATAGTTTCGTATTTTTATTTCTGTATACGCAACAGAATTTTTAATATATTCCTTCACAATGCAGGTACCTTCTGATACCGCATCAAGTGAATAAACTTTTTTATCCATCTGTTACCGCCTTCCTTAATTTGCGGTAAAAAACTTTGTTATACCGCAAAAAACTGCATTTGCAAGTTCGTTCTGATATTTTTCGGATTTAAGTCTTTTAAGGTCAGTTTCGTTAGATAAAAAACCACATTCCACAACAACTGACGGCACTGATACGTCCTGCAATACATAAATTCCGCTTGTGCCGTCTTTTGCGACTCTTGTATTATCGGGGTCAAAAGCAGATACCTCCTGCTGGATAAGTTCTGCCAGATTTCTGGAATTTGTCGGAGATTTGGCATAAAAAACCTGTGTTCCGCCGTACTGGGGGTCAGGAAAAGTGTTCATATGTATACTTACAAACGCTTCTACATCATAATCTTCTATCATTTTTTTACGGTTATTTAAATCTGCTATTTTCCTCTGCCTTTTTTCATCGTCTTCAGCGGTGCTGAGAGATATATCCTCACTTCTTGTCATAAAAACCGTGCATCCGCTTTGTTCGAGCAGATGCTGAACCTTAAGTGCAACCTGCAGATTAAGATCCTTTTCAGCCGTCCCGTCACCACCGACTGCTCCCCCGTCCATTCCGCCGTGTCCCGCGTCTATAATCACGGTACGGTTGTTTACGGGCAGAGCGCCCGTTTCTGTCGAAAAATTTTCAAAAAAGCTTATTCCGACAGTAGTAGCAATCAAAAGTGCTACTGCCGCAAGTACAATGCTTTTCCTTTTTATAACAAAAATCATATCATCATATCCTTTCTGTGTATATTATAGAATATGATAATATAACAGTAAAAATGAATAAAATAATAAGACGGTTTCGCTTTTTTGCAAAACCGTCTTTTTGTTATACTATTTTTATCAGTATCTTAACTCCTCCGGCGAGTATTCCGCAGGCGATTTCATCACCGCTGTACAGCTCTGAAAAATCACAGGATTTCAGTTTGCCATTTTCAAGTTTGAAAATAGAAGTCCCCGACAGAGAAAGGTTTCTGAGCCAGCCCATGTCAGCTTTTGCAATAAGTCTGCCGTCACGTTTTTCTTCAATTTTACCATAAAAGACCGCTGTTTCACCGAAAAAGTTATCTTTCGCAACTGCTCCCCATTCTCCGCTTACCCATTCATAGTAATTAGAAGCCGCAGGCGTGAAAAGGAATCTGACAGCGTTAATATCACCGTTTTCATCTGTTGCGAGCTGAAGTATATCACCGACAGCTATGGTGTTTCCTGTATCGTTCGGATGAAGCTTTTTATTCCTGCAATAAGAAACAGGCGTAATATCTTCTATCTCTCTCGGACTTAAATTCAGCTCTCTGCCGTCCTGAAGCTTTATCCGGTAAACCTCATCATCCTTTTCGGTAATTGTTACAGAAACATCCGTAACAACTGAAATTGCCGTATAATTCGAGAGTTTTGACAGCTCGCTGCCTCTTTGATGAATTATTGCAAGCTCTGCTTCAAAATCTCCGTTTATACCGTAAAGCTCGACGTTGTAGCGTTTATTTGCCGCCAGAAAATTCTTCTTGCGCACGAGATAGCCGTCATCATATTCTTTATCTTCAGGGATAAAGAACACCGTCGTTTCTGCCGTAATGCTGTAAAGAGAGGCAAAAAGGCTGTTGTGGTATGTGTTACTGCTTTTATAATCTGCCGTAAGAGTTTTGGTCTGCCTTATTTTGTTATCGGCTGATTTGCGGTATTTTATGACTGTGTTTTCAGCGGGTACATCAGATCTTGTATCTAAAGTAAATATTTCCGGTTTTCCGTTTTCGGTCAAAATCTTTATCTGTCGCTCTCCGCTGACATCTTCTTTATTTCCGCATTTTATCACATATCCGTAATTTTCAAACGGCGATGAGGTTATATCACCCCATACGATTTTTCCGTTTCTGTCCTGAAGGAAATATCCGCTCTCACCGCTTTTTATCGCAGAGGTAATATAATAATGCGGCGAAAGCATATATTCTTTTCCGTTTATAATTACCATATTATCGCCTACAGCCAAAACTTCGCCTATAACGGCATCTGTTGTAATAACAATTTTTGCAGATTTTCCGCCGAGGCTACGTGCTATCTGTATAACTTCATCGGCATTATACGAAAAATCATCAGTTTTCTCTCCATCACGTATCAGCGATACAAACAGACAGTCGTCAATATTAATTTCTTGCTCGCCCGTAAATCTGCCAAAAACGCTCTTTCCAAGAACGCCGCTGCTCGTTGTTACAAGCGTTTCATACGAAGTTATAGAAATTATTTCCGCAGGCGACCCGATTATTTTGACAGTCCCGTCATTTGGCTTATATTCTTCCAAATCACAGTCTGCCGCCGCTGATAAAAACTCACCGTTGTATATTATTCTGGTGTTTGGCGTTACTTTTACCGCATTATCCTCAGTTTTCACAGCGGTATTATCAAAGCCTGTTATTTCATCAGAGTCTATAATCGTAATATCCTCGGTTTTATCGGTAAAATAAATTATTTCGTCATTTTCATTTATATATGCCGTTACGGTATGTCCCAGCGTATCTTTTATAGCCTCGTCATAGCACAAATACCGTTCGTATCCGAGTATAACTTCATTTCTGTTTACCGAAGTATTGCCTGTTACCGATGTTATTCCGTTATCAAGAATTTTAGATGTAAGCTTTGTTACCTTAAAATAGCTGTAAATTGCCGAATCTGTTTCAAGGTAGGTTACATCATCGCCGAAGGATTGCTGTCTTAACACGGGCGTTTTAAGCCCGTTGCCGAGCAGTATTGCAAGAGTTCCTCTCAAAACAGCCCCTTTATCACAATTTTTACCGAGTTTTAAATCCTCTGCCACCGAAATATACCCGAGTGGCCAGCCTCCTTTTGCTTCGGCATATTGTCTGTAACCGAGTGCTGATAAAAGCATTTTTACAGCTTCGGCGTAAGATACCGTATTATCGGGATTAAACAGCTTTTCGCTGTTCATATCAATAAGTCCTGCAGACAGGGCAAAATTTACATACGGTGTATACCATGCATTTGCGGGAACATCAGCAAAATATGTATGTCCGCCGTAGTTTTCCGTTTCCTCTGCCATATTCATAAACTTAACTACACTTGCCACAAAACTGCTTCTTGTCACATTGTCTGCAGGTTTAAAGCTTCCGTCCTCATATCCGCTGAGTATACCGAGCCGATTCAGGAGCATAAGATTTTCCAGCACGGTTTCGTCTGTTACATCATAAAACACCGAATTTGTTCGGGGAATTTCGCATTTTACAGACCGCAGTGCAGGGTTCCACGAATTTCCGCTGAGGTTCTGGAATTCTATTTTAATATACGATGAATCCGGATTTTTGATTTTATAATCTATCGTAAGCCATTTTCCGTCAATTTTAGGATGTATTTTTACGGTAGGTTTTACCTGATAAAAAGTCTCTCCGTCTTCTGAGAGGTAAAAATTAAAATGCGAAAGCGCATCTCCGTCCCAGAAATATGTGGATACGGTAACCGTATTTCCCGATGGAATTTTATATACGAGCCACTCCGCTGAAAGGCTTGTTCGCTGTATAAAGCTGAAATCATCCGTAAAGCTCTTCTCCTCGTCTGTGTGCGGTGTTGCTGTAAGTTTTTCGCTGCGCGCAATTATTTGCGACAAATCCGCACAGTCATAAAATGACGGTATTTCCTCTGCAACGCCTACTGCGGGCAAAAGTAAAACCGCAAGAAATAAAATGATATATTTTTTCATATTACTGTTCCTCTTTTATATATCCTTTTGTTTTTCAAAAATCGCAAGTATGTTTTCCGTTTCCTTTGCAAGGTCTGTTTTTCCTGATTTTACAAGCTCATCTTTTATACGGCTGAGCTTATTTATCTTTCTTTTAATATATTCATCGAAAATTCCGCTACGTTCCATAACAGGCGAAAGCTCGTATTCTTCCTCTGTCCATTCCTGTTTTTCTGCCGCTTTTACAGCAGAAATTATTATATAAATCTTATTTTTCTCTTTTACTAAATATTCTTTTTCGATTACAAATCCTGCGGCGTGAATACCTCGCCTGCACTGCGGAATCATTGTCATTGGCTGGAGAATCAGTCTTGTTATCCCTTCCGGTACGGATTTTAATATATCTGCAATAAGCTCGCCACCCATTCCCGCTATAACCGCTGTGTCAACTTCATTTTCTGCTATTTTATCAAATCCGCCACCCAGCCTAACGGAAATACGGTCTGTCAGACCGCAGTTTTTTACATTCTCCTCGGCGTGGTATGCCGGTCCTTCATTTATATCTGATGCAACAGCAAAGACTGCTTTATTATTTTGCACAAGGTAAATGGGCAGATGAGCGTGGTCGCTTCCGATATCGGCAACTCTGCTCCCCGGCGAAATTAAATCCGCTATAAGACCCAGTCTCGGAGTAAGCTTCATATAAATTCTCCTTTTTCTGCATAATTATATATTAATTATATATTATTTTAATTTAAAAGTCAATTGTTTGCATAAAAAATTGAAAAATGTTACATTTTTTTATAAATTAAGTATTGCAAAAGATATAAAATAGTGATACAATATAATCAGAGGTGATTTATTATGAAAAAAATTATTTTAATTACAACATTATTTTTACTTATTATATCCGGTTGCACAAGAGGCGGCACTCCCGTATCTACGCCTTCGCCTGATGTAACTGCTACCCCGTCACCCGTTATTACGCCTGCTCCTACTCCCGAAAGTAATACAAAAACAGCTTCCGGTGTTTACGGTGGCAGGGCTGATTCAAACTTTATTGAAGTTATACTGGACGACGGCAGTTTTGAATCACTTAAATTATCAGATGAGGTTAAAGATTCTTTTGATGATATAAATATCTCTGAAGAAGATGAAATTGTTTTTTCATATACCGAAGACGGCGGTGTGAAAACTGTCCTTAGTATTGAAAAGAAAGTAAACTGATATAAAAAATTTAGGGACTGATTAAACAGTCCCTTATTTTTTTATTCAAATTCAGATAGTATAACTTTAATTTCTGCGAGCATATCATTTAAAATCTGCGGAGTTTTTGCTTCTGCCACAAGCCGCAGATAATCTTCCGTATTTGACACTCTGACATTAAACCATCTGTCAGAAAATT
>JAZOTK010000062.1:0-4768 GCA_045657605.1 Clostridia bacterium | reverse complement strand
CCCGGTCAGACAATAGACGAATATACTTTAAAGGAAATTGAAGAAATTCAAAAACAAACAGATATAAAAATTTTGGTATCTTTATCCTGCACAATGTGCCCCGACCTGGTAATCGCCTGTCAGCATATTGCAAGCAAAAATAAAAATATCAAAGCAGAAGTATATGACATTCAGCATTTTGAAGAGTTAAGAAAAAAATATAACGTGATGAGCGTTCCGTGTCTTGTTATAAACGATGACAATGTATCTTTCGGGAAAAAGAATATAAATCAGGTTATTGATATAATAAAGCAGGTATAAGACGGAATATTTTGTTTTTCTCAAAAAAGTGTCCGGAAAGGTTTTAAACCTTAACGGACACTTTTCGCTTTGTTCTATATATTTAACAGACGAACCTATCGTGCCTTTTTTGAAGAAGGAGAAGCAAGGAAGCGGGCGGATGACTTTTTTGCATAAAAAAGTCGAAGCAAAGCGAACTTTACTTCGACGCGGCAAATGACAGCAATTTTAATAAAAGGTTCGCACCTATGCTTTTTGCACCCCCATTGAAAATGGGTATGAACCTTTTTACAAAGGGGTGCAATTAGCCTTCATCAAAAAAATTACTTTTCCAATTCTTAACGAATTGTTCGGTTTCTTTTCGGTCCGATGCTGTTTTTTTCCACCATTCCCATCCTTCGATACACTCTTCATAACTTATAATCTCTAAAACGTGAGGCTTATATATTCGTTGCGTTCTAACGTTTTCCAAGCAATCTATAGAAATCCATTCTAATACAATTCTTCCAAATCTGTTTTGTCCAATTACGCCTATGCTGTCCCGTTTGTAATTCCAATTCTTACCACCTAAATAAACCTTTGTCCCCACAGTAAATGGTTTTGTCCCGCGATATTGCTTTCCATCCTCACCAATATGATATTCTTTTATGTTCGCAACTACGCCAAATCTCCATTCAGGATTATCCATATAGCTTACACCCTCTTTATTTCTTTTCCTAGGTTAATTATATTGCATTTGATGTCCCATAAAAAGGACAATAAAAAACGACCCCAACTTTTTATCAAAGTCAGGGTTATTCTATGGTCGGGATGACAGGATTTGAACCTGCGGCCTCTTCGTCCCGAACGAAGCGCGCTACCAAGCTGCGCTACATCCCGAAATGGGCAAAATAAAATACATACAATAAAACACATGGCATGTCATCAGTCAAGTAACAAGTTTACCAACACACAAATAAACTGCCACAGGTGCGGAAACTTCTGCCGTGTCATGCGTCTTATCTATGTATCCAATACAACTTATTAAATTAATAACCCGTTGCATTGATGACGAAAATATATGCACGTTCTGTAAATATATCACAAAACTACTCCCGCCAAAATAAATACTGTTTTTTAAACTTTTTTCCGTTCTGAAAATAATATTATTGACACAATATCAGAATCTCCGTACCCGATAAATTTAACTTCACATTATTACACTGCGCATAAACAAGCTCTAATGCTGCATAAAAATATCCGATAGTGTGAATCGGAGCCCTGAAAATCACATCAATAACAATGTTCTCAACAGCGGAGTTAACCACACAGTAACTTATTTAAATATATTTTATCACAATTTTTATAAAAAATCAAGAGTTATTTGTCTTTTTTTTTTAGTCATTACTAACAATATTTCCACATTATTTTTTATTCTCATGTGAAAAATGCAGATAAACCGTAAAATTTTTCTTGACAGTATTGTGCATTTAATGTATAATTTTATTGGTGGTGATTTTATGAACATCAATATTATTGCTGTGGGTAATATTAAAGAAAAATTTTTCACGGACGCCTGTGGCGAATATGCTAAAAGACTTTCACGGTTCGGAAAGCTGAATATAACCGAAATTAAAGAATGTCGTGGAAACGGCGATATGCAGGATATTAACGCTGAAGGGGCTCTCATTCTGAAGAAAATCCCTTCAGGCAGCTATATAGTTGCTCTTTGTGTAGAAGGCAAGCAAAAAAGCTCTGAAGAACTCGCTAAGCTTATATCCGATGCCGGTATAGATGGATTTGGCAGTATAACCTTCATAATAGGAGGCTCTGACGGACTGAGTGATACGGTAAAAAATGCTGCACATCTGCGACTGAGCTTTTCAAAAATGACTTTCCCCCATCAGCTTATGCGTGTATTTCTCCTTGAACAGATATACCGCGGATTTAAAATCAATAACAACGAAAGCTATCACAAATAATATTCAGGAGCGACCTGTCTCGGCAAGTCGCTCCTTTTTTCTTTATTATATCGGAAACACTGCAAGATCCTGGGTTTTATCCAAAACCTTATGCATATCCACAAACCGGATTTCGCTGTTTTCATAGGTAGTATAGTAATATATCCCCTTATCGGCATTACAGCACGAAGTATATCGGGTGTATTCAAACTCTCCGTTTTCCGTTACTGTGCAGCCTTTAATCTGTTCAGAGGCTTTCAGAATATGAAAAAACTGACTTACCGCTTTTTCTTCACTTTTCTCCGTTACCGCATTAGCCTTCGCAAATGCCGTCCTTACAAATCTTGACATAGATGAAAAATCTCCCGGCAGTCCTATTGCTCCCATCCCGAGACTGTATGCACGAATCCCTTCTATCCCGAAACGGTTTTCAGGTTGTTTTGACGACAACCCCATATAGTTACTTAAGTTTTGCATCTGCATATCAAAAGAAGGTCTGTTTGTAAGCACTCCTACAGGATTTTCATATATCATTACACCGTCTTTTGTTGCCTCTACCGTAACCGCTCCCGTTTTATCTGCAATTATCCAATGAAGGTGTGCATTAGGTATATTCTCCCTGAAAGGTATATCCGTAATATTTATATTTTCAAGCTTTTCTTTAACCTCCGCCAATGTATCAAAGCACGCCAATACCCATAAAATAAATTCATAAGCGGCAATATTTATTTTCCCTTCCTCGGGCATACGGTATTCTGTCTCTCCCGCAAACCTGAGCCCTGCCATCGCAAGTCCTTTATCATTTATCCCGTCAAAATAAAGCGGATAATTATCCGCCACCGCCGCCATTCCGATAACAGCATTATGCCTGTCCGTTTTTTCTCCGTTTGAGAATGTAATCGGAAAATTCTCCGCCATCACTGCAACTTTGCCACCATAATTATGCTCCGCATCAAGATTTCTGCCAAAATAAAATGAGCCTGATAAATAAGTTATAGCCGTACACATAAAATCACCTCATACTTATGATTGCACAATTTTGGTGAAAATATGCGAAAACGGAGAGCCGAAACTCTCCGTTTTACTCTATACTATTCTGTCCCCTTTGACAAAAACAGCTTTTAAATTGAAATCACTGTCAACAACCAATATATCAGCTCTGTAGCCTTCAATAAGTTCTCCTCTGTCTTCACAGCCGCACGCCTTTGCTGGATTAACAGCCGCCATAACAGCTATTTGCTCAGGTGCAAATCCCATTCTATGCATATTCTTTGCGCCATCAAACAAGCTCCTTGAGCTTCCCGATATGGTTCCATCCGCAAGAAGGCATAGTCCGTCTTTGACGTATATTTCCCAGCCGTCTAACAGATATTTCCCGTCACCCATACCGCAAAACTTTGAGCTGTCGCTTATCATTGTAACATTGTCACAGCCCTTCATTTTTGTTATAAGCCTTATCGCAGGTGCCGACACATGATATAAATCGCATATCAATTCACAGCTTACTCTGTCATCGTCCAGTGCCGCTCCTATAATCCCTGTCTCACGATGATTATACGGACGCATAGCATTGAATGTATGCGTAAGACGTGATGCTCCCCTGTCAACAGCCTTTTTAGTCTGTTCATAGGTTGCATCGCTGTGTCCCATAGAAGCCTTAACTCCCATTTTAACACATTCATCAATGACTTCTTCAATTCCTTCAAGCTCAGGTGCCATAGTCATAATTTTCAGTCTGCCGCCACTTGCTTCATTAATCATATGCAGGAGTGATGCATCGGGCTTTTGAATCTTTGACTTGTTCATTCCGCCCTTTCTGATAGGATTTATAAAAGGTCCTTCCGCATGAATCCCTATAACTCTGCTATCATTTAATTTTGCAATTTTTTCGGCATCTTTTTTTAATTCATCGGGAGACTGGCACGTCAAAGCAACCAATATCCCCGTTATACCGTTTTTCGCCAGCCAGTCAAGTGCAGGTGTCATATCCTCCTCGGACTTCCAAAATTCAACACCTTTGGCACCGTGAATATGTGTATCGATAAATCCCGGCAGTACATAACAGCCTTCCGCATTAAACTCACCGGTCTTAGAAAATTCGGTAATAATTCCGTTTTCAAAACACAAATCCTTCTGATGCATCCTATGGTCTGCACCAAAGACCTGTCCTCCGCAAATTTTCACTCTTCTTCCCCCTTGCAATCTATACCCTTATTATAACATACCACCACGGCTGTCAACGGCTACAGGCATATTTTCTCTCCAGCTCTTCTATAATCCTTGCGATAGCGTCTTCCTCGTTACTTACCGTCATATATTTTGCCGCCGCTTTTGCCTCAGCGGAGGCATTTGCTACTGCGATTATATCCACATCAAGATTTATTCCAAAATAAAATAAACCGGACAAATAAGTTATCGCCATACACATAAAACCACCTCATATTTATGAGCACACAAATTTGTGAAAATATGCGAAAACGGAGAGCCGAAACTCTCCGTTTTTATTTTTATTCAGCGTATTGCTTAATGATGACCGCATCTACGATTGA
>JAZOTK010000061.1:0-6280 GCA_045657605.1 Clostridia bacterium | reverse complement strand
CAATGACAAGCATTTGTGATAAATTTTCGTTCATTTATATTCCTCCGTTCTTATTAAAGAGGTATATTTCCGTGCTTTTTAGCCGGTCTGTTTTCACGTTTGCTCATAAGCATTTCAAGAGCGGAAATAATACGGGGACGGGTTGAATCGGGTTCGATTACATCGTCAACATATCCTCTCTTTGCGGCTTCGTAGGGGTTAGCAAACTCATTTCTGTATTCTTCGATTTTTGCGGCTCTTGTAGCCATAGGATCGGAGCTTGAGTCAATATCTTTCTTAAATACGATATTAGCGGCACCTTCGGGACCCATAACCGCAATCTCGGCAGACGGCCAAGCCAGTACAACATCTGCACCAACGTGTTTTGAACTCATAGCTATGTAAGCACCGCCGTAAGCCTTTCTTACTATGATATTAATCTTAGGAACAGTAGCTTCGCTGTATGCAAACAGAAGCTTTGCACCGTGTCTTATAATACCGCCGTGTTCCTGAGTTACTCCGGGCAGATAGCCGGGAACGTCAGTTAAGGTTACAAGGGGTATATTGAAGGCATCGCAGAAACGAATGAATCTTGCCGCCTTGTCGGATGAATTCATATCAAGTGAGCCTGAAGCTACCTTCGGCTGATTTGCGACAATACCTACGCTTCGTCCTGCAAATCTTGCAAAACCTATAATTATATTTTTTGCAAAACCTGCCTGTACTTCCATAAAACTGTTTTCGTCAGCGATTTCGGCAATAACCTCTTTCATATCATAAGCTTTTGACGGCGAATCGGGAACGATGGTCATAAGCTTTTCGGAAATACGGTTAATATCAGCTTCGCTACAACCATAATCCGGAGCATCTTCCAGATTATTGGAAGGAAGATAAGAGAGAAGTCTTTTTATACCTTCTATACAAGCGTCCTCATTTTCAAATGCAAAATGAGCTACACCGCTTTTTGTATTGTGTGCCGCCGCACCGCCAAGCTCGTTGCTTGTGACATCTTCGCCTGTAACGGCTTTTATTACCTGCGGTCCTGTAATAAACATCTGACTTGTTTTTTCAACCATAAAGGTGAAATCCTGAATAGCGGGGGAGTAGACCGCGCCACCGGCACAGGGACCCATAATTACGCCAATCTGCGGGATAACGCCGGAAGCCATAGTATTACGGTAGAAAATATCACCGAACCCGGCAAGAGCATCAATACCCTCCTGAATACGTGCACCGCCCGAATCGTTTATACCGATAATGGGAGCACCCATTTTAATGGCCATATCCATAACCTTACAGATTTTTTTAGCGTGCATTTCGCCAAGAGAACCACCGATAACGGTAAAATCCTGAGCATAAACATATACCAGTCTGCCGTCTACGGTACCGTATCCGGTAACAACACCTTCGGCGGGAGCATTTACTTTTTCCATACCGAATTTCGTTCCTCTGTGGCTGACAAATGCGTCAAATTCAATAAAACTGCCTTCGTCGAGTAAAAGATTAATTCGCTCTCTTGCAGTTTTTTTATTAGCGGCGTGTTGTTTTTCAATTTTTTCTTTGCCGCCACCCATTTGCAATTCTGCCTTTTTCTGCTGTAATTCAGCGATTTTGCTTAAGGTAGACATTCTTTATTTACCTCCTGATTTGAAATATCCTGTCGGATAAAATATATTGATAAATTTATAGACTATATAAAACAGATAAATCTATCCCATATTCTTTATTCTGCATAACCACCTTTTTATCCTTTATTTTTTGAAATTTTAATAGTAATTTATCGTTTTAACTAAAATAATCCGGGAGAAATAGTGCATTTTTTATAAGGTTAAAATTAAATGTTAAAACACTTTACAATTTCGGAAGTTTCGTGTATAATATAAT
Source organism: Clostridia bacterium (assembly GCA_045657605.1). GTDB lineage: Bacteria > Bacillota > Clostridia > RUG12999 > RUG12999 > JAZOTK01. Next base: position 4,417 of record JAZOTK010000061.1, on the reverse strand, counting down.
AAAAGAGGTGATTTTTATGGGTGATTACAGATACGATAACAGTCTTGATATTAATTTTAAACTGTTTATGAGTATGTCACGCAACACTTTTGACCGGGCGGCGGATTCTTTCCCCAGGAATTTTCTGAAAGGACTGTTTGACAGCAGATATTTTTTCGATGTATATCTGCGTAACAGCAGTGATGCGGAAAATCCGGACAGTATTAATATTGTTCTTGCATCAGATACGGATTCAAAACTAAATAAAGCTATTTTATCCCTTTTGGACGGAGATACGGTTTCTATGTTCGGAGTGAACAGGGAGGACGGCTTTTTCTGTACAGCTATGAGCAGGGTAAACAAGCTTGTGGGAAGTCGCTCAAACAGGGGCGTTAGTGCCTGCACGGCGTTTACTCTTGAGAAAAGCACCGATTCGGGGAATATTCCCCATGAGGCGACAGATATTGTATTCAGACTTCCTAATATAAAGGAAAAGGGTGAATCGGGGAAAATACGCCACTGGGATGAATATCTGAAAATTAATGAGCAGCTGGCAAGAGAAGAAGAGAGAGCTTTATCTTACAGAGGAATAAGAAAAGGTGAAAACCGTTCAAAAATAGTTTTTGAAGCTGACACAAAAACGCTGAGTGCAAAACATATCGGTTCGTCGGTACGGCTTGTCACAGGCACGGCAAATGAAGACGGTGAAACCGTATATCTCGGCGATATAATCGGACAGATTTCGCATTTTACAGGTTCGGAAATTACAGTTACCCTTGAACCGGCATTTCAGTCTGAGGTGGAGGATTTTGATAAAACAGGACTGCTTCACATAACAAAGCACGGTGATCTGGTACAGATAAAAAGACTTCGCAGAGGGTTGCAAAGATTTGCGAGAGGACAGGCGGTTAATCCATATCTGGATTTGTTTATGTTTAATGCAAAAAAAGCCCGCATTGCTAAAAAGCCTGTGTATCTCAGCGAAGACAGACTTCTGCTCAAAAGGCTTAATGTTGAGCAGAAAGCGGCAGTTGAAGGGGCTCTTGCGGCAGAGGATTTATTCCTTATTCAGGGACCGCCGGGAACGGGAAAAACTACGGCGATTGCGGAAATATGTTACCAGAACGCGCTGGAGGGAAAGAAAACACTTATAGCCTCGCAGACAAATCTTGCTGTTGATAACGTACTGAGCCGTCTTGTGCATGACCCGAAAATCCGCGCACTCCGCAAAGGAAATGCGGGAAGTGTGCAGGAGGAAGGACTGCCGTTTACAGAGGATAAGGTAATTGCAACCTGGCTGAGAAATACAGCAGATTCGTGTATGACAAGACTTGATGAGCAAAAGGAAATTGTACAGAGAATAAGTGACAAGGAAAAGAGACTTGAAGAAGTTGCGCTGCTACATAAAAAGTTCATCACGGGTATGACCGAAAGAAATAGCTATATGGCGAAGGTGAAAATTTTAAAGAACCTTCTTGCCGCAGGCGAACGGGATTATATAAGCTTTAAAAGTGATGCAGAGGCGTATGAATCCACTCTCAGCGATGCTGTTGTCCGCAGAACGGTAATGTTTGAGCTTGGTGAATTTGCCTTTGACAGAGAAAAGACACGGAATATGGAAAAAACTGCCGATGAAATATCGGAGTTTATAAAAGAAACAGCAGAATTTTCTTCTTTATGTGAGCTTATTGAAAAATCTCTCGAGGCTGCTGAAAAATGGAAAGAAGAAGCCGAAGCCCTGGTGCAGGGAGATTTGGTATATGAAACAGGAGACGGAGAAGTTCTTTCGAAAACCGATATAATGATGACATACGGTGGACTACAGGAAATGCTGAGCAGTCAGCTTTCAACAAAACCGAAAAAACTGGTATCAGTACTTAAACTGGCGTCAAAGTGGAAAGAAAATACAATAGCCCTCATAGGCGGAATACATAAATTTATTAAAGACTGTGAGGCAACGCGGACATTTACGGAAAACGAACGCATACGTCTCAGAGATGAGAAAAATATTGGAGAAAAGATAAAGTATGTCTCAAAAATTCTGGCGGAGTGTGTGGAGGATTATGAAAAAAAACTTGAGGAAATGAAAGGCGAGGTGCGAGAAGCTGAAGAAGCGGCTGCAGAGATTGTGGCGGAAATTGCCGGTGCAAAGCAGGCAGTAATTGATTTTGACAGCGAGCTTTCATACGAGCGGGCGGATATAGAAATCGCCATTTTCAAAGAGGATATTTCGGAATATTACAAATCTCTATGGCACGAGGAATATGCAAATGCAAAGGCATATGTTTCGCTTGCTGATAAATGGGTAAAGAGAATACGCCTTGAAAATGACAAGGATTATGATGCATTTAAAAAACTGTATATAGACAACGCCAATGTTATAGGAGTAACCTGTAGCGGAAGCGGTACGGCAGAGTTTGAAGAAAACTATCCGGAATTTGATGTCGCTATTATTGATGAGGTGAGCAAGGCAACGCCTCCGGAACTGATACTGCCGGTACTTAAAGCCAAAAAGCTTGTGCTTGTGGGCGACCATAAACAGCTGCCGCCTATGATAGGAACAGATACATATGATGAGGTAGCACAGCAACTCGGCATTGAGGAAACGGAGCATATGAAGGTATCTCTGTTTGAAGAACTATATATAAATGCACCGTCATCGCTTAAAGTTATGCTGACAAGACAATACCGCATGCACAGTGATATTATGGATACTGTCAACCGCTTTTATATGGAAGAAGGTGGGCTTATCTGCGGAATACCGGAACAGATGCGTCGCCACGGCTGTCAGGGCGGTCTGATAGGCGAAAATGACCATGCAATGTGGATTGATGTTCCAAGAGACGATAAGTACCGTGAAAATAAATCGCCGAAAAATTTCAGTTATTCAAATGAATACGAAGTGCTTACCATAAAGAACATACTGCAAACAATGAATGAAAATTTAAGAAATAACGGATTTGAAGGCAAAAAAGAGGTCGGAGTAATAACCTTCTACTCAAACCAGGTTTCGTTATTTGAGGACGAGCTGATGGGAGATTTTGCAGAAACTCTGGATAAAATTTCTCTCCGCACGGGAAGTGTTGATAAATTCCAGGGAATAGAAAAACCTGTTATTATATGCAGTTTTGTAAGAAATAACGATTTTGGCGATATAGGCTTTGCCAGAGACCCGAGGCGTATTAACGTGGCTTTATCAAGGGCGCGGGAATTGCTTATGATTGTAGGGTGTAAGGACTTGTTCTGCCGTCATAATGATGATTACGGAAATATTTATAAAATGATAAAAGAAAAAGGAGGGGTAAGAAATGCTGTGGACTTCATTTCCGGCTGAAAATGAGCCGGCGATTAAAACTATCCTTGACGAAATGCCGGGACTGCAGATAATTTCATACAGACGTTTTTCCCTTCCCGTTCACAGGTACGATGTCAGATTCAGAGTCAGCGAAGGCGTGCAGCCAAATATGATAGAGGAAATGGTAATGGATGCTCTTTCGGCAGGATTTACCTTCCCGGTGACCTGCGAATTTATTGCTTCGGTACTCGGGCTTGACAGTGTATTTATTGAAAATGCCGTAAAAAAACTTGAAAAGCTAAAGGTTGCTGAAACAGATAAAAACGGAGGAATAAAACTTACATCAAGAGGCAGAGTTTATGCGGAAAACAATATGCTTCCCGGCAGAGAACGTGAAAACACCATATCTTTTTATTATGATAAGAAATTCGGAGGGACATATATATCTGCAGAGGCAAGTGCACCGGTATACGATAAATTTGAACAGATAGACGAGGAAATAACCGACAGAACGAAATTTATTTCACCGGCGCTTCTTGAGGAAGTGGCGGTGAAACAGGGAACAGTAATTGAAAACCGCGAAGCGGGCGAGATTATAAGCGGGTTTGTTTCATCGGAAATTAGCGGTAGCGGATTTACGGATTTTACCGAAATATGGGTGTATGATTTTGTAAACCGCAAGGCGTTTTGCCGTGTATGGGACTGTGCAAATGGTAAATTTTCTTCGCCTCTGTCGAGTTTTGCGGAAGCTCATACATATCTTAATGAAGTAACAAATCCGGGGAAATATACGCAGATAAAATCCGTAAATTATGACAGAGAGATCGTATATTCGGAGCTTGCACGTAAAATCCTGGCTACAGCGAGGTTTGAAAATACTCAGTCGGAGAACGATATGCCGGTACGTATTGCAGAAATGGTAAGCGAAATTAATCTGCCGGCTTGTGATAATATGATAATTATTACACCCTGGCTTTACTCTGAGGTTATTGATGAAAAATTTATGGCACTTGCCGAGAAAACCGGACATATTCTTTTGGGATACGGCAACGGAATTGTTCCTGACCCGAGATGTGTGGAAAAGCTTCTGGAGATAACGGATGAATCAGGAATACCAAAGGTTTTCCCTTGCTTTATGGAAGG
>JAZOTK010000060.1:0-7902 GCA_045657605.1 Clostridia bacterium | reverse complement strand
CAAAAACACAATCAAATCATACAAACAGCTTCCGGTAACTCTTTATCAGATTCAGACCAAATACCGCGACGAACGCCGTCCCAGATTTGGTGTTATGAGAAGCCGTGAATTTATAATGAAAGACGCTTACAGCTTTGACCGCGATACAGCAGGGCTTGATAAATCCTACGACAATATGTACGATGCTTATGTTCAGGCATTTCGTGCAATGAACCTTGATTTTACCGTAGTTGATGCCGACAGCGGTGCAATGGGCGGTAGCGGGTCTCAGGAATTTATGGTTATATCAGAGGTTGGTGAAGACACTATTGCATATTGCAAATGCGGATACGCCGCAAACAACGAAAAAGCAGCATGTATTCCTCAGAAAACCGAGTGTCCCGAAGGCGATCTTGCTCTTACAAAAATTCACACTCCCAATGTAAAAACAATCGAGGAACTTGTGGCTCATCTTAATACAAGTGCAAAGCTTTTTGTTAAAACCCTTATTTATTGCGGTGACGGCGAGCCTGTTGCAGTAATGGTAAGAGGCGACAGAGAGCTGAATGAAGTTAAACTTCAGAATTATCTTGGTTGTACAGAGCTCACAATGGCTGACTATGATACAGTAGAGAAAGTTACCGGTGCCGCTGTAGGGTTTGCCGGTCCCGTAGGAATCAAATGCAAGCTCCTTATGGACCTTGAAGTTGCCGAAATGACAAATTATATCACAGGCGCCAATGAAACAGATTATCATTATATTAATACAAATCATGAAAGAGATTTCAAACCCGATGCAATCCTCGACCTTCGTATAATCGAAAGCGGCGATGTATGTCCCAGATGCGGTGGCGTTATCGAAACCGCACAGGGTATCGAGGTAGGTCACATATTTAAGCTTGGCACAAAATACAGCGATGCTCTCGGTTGTAAATATCTTGATGAAAACGGCAAGGAACAGACTGTTGTAATGGGTTGTTACGGAATCGGTGTAAACCGTTGCGTAGCCGCTGTTATAGAACAGAACTGTGACGAAAACGGTATCATCTGGCCCGTAAACATAGCTCCGTATAAGGTTGCTATAGTTCCTGTAAATATAGGCGATGAGGAACAGATGAATGCCGCTGAAAAAATATATAATGACCTTAAATCAAAGGGTATAGAGGTTATAATGGACGACCGCGACGAACGTGCCGGCGTTAAGTTCAAGGACGCTGACCTTATCGGAACTCCTGTCCGCATTACCGTAGGTAAGCTGATAAAGGACGGGCTCGTGGAATACAAGCTCCGCAGTGGCGGCGATGTTCTTAAACTTTCTCCCGAACAGGCTGTCGCTCAGGCTCTCGAGTATATAAACCTTTAAAGCGATTTTTGCAAATAATTTTTAGTTATACAAAAACTTCCGGTCACACAGGGTTGGCGACCGGAAGTTTTATTATTTTTCTGCATATAACGGCAAAAACGGCGTAACCCAAAAGGGTACGCCGTATCCGTTTTTAATTACTGAGCAACAGGATAAACACTTACTTTTTTCTTATCCTTACCCATTCTTTCGAACTTAACCTTACCTGTTACTAATGCAAATAAAGTATCATCGCTACCCTTACCTACATTTGTACCGGGGTGGATTTTAGTTCCTCTCTGCTTTACTAAGATGTTGCCTGCCAGAACTGTCTGTCCGTCAGCTCTCTTAACGCCTAAACGTTTGGATTCGCTGTCACGACCGTTCTTTGTACTACCAACACCCTTTTTATGTGCAAAAAACTGTAAGCCGATTCTTAACATGGATAAACCCTCCGTTTCACTACAAATATATGTTTTTTATACGCCTTTTCCAGTTTGCTGATATACTTATAAAAGGTATCTGTAAAAAGGAAGAATTTCTCTTTTTCTTCATCGGTTATATCTTTTGGCATATGGCAGATAACCATTGTTTTCTGCTTGCTTACCATAAGAGCACCTCTTCTTTTACCAAGCACATCAATTAAACCGAGCTCAATCATCTGAACACAGGAAGACATTGCCGAGCATAATATATCGCTGCCTTCTTCGGCATAACCCGAATGGCCGCTCATAGAAAAGCCCGTTATGTGACCGTCCTTGTCCGATTTAAACTTGAATACAGTCATGATTAAGCCTTGATTGCCTTGATAGCAATTTTATCAAGGGGCTGTCTGTGACCCTGACGTTTGTGATAACCCTTTTTGGGTTTATACTTGAAAATTCTTACCTTCTTGCCCTTTGTGTTAGCAATAATTTCAGCTGTAACAGCTGCGCCTTCAACAACAGGAGCACCTATTTTAGAATTTTCACCGTCAACGATAGCAACAACATCAAAGTCAACTGTTTCGCCTTCAGCTTTGCCTAATTTTTCAACAAAAATTACATCGCCTTCAGCAACTTTGTACTGTTTACCGCCTGTTTCGATTACTGCATACATTTTACGCACCTCCATCCATCCTTACTCGCTGAATTACGGGTACCATACGGATTTAAAACCCGATTCATGCGGTCAATTATACATTATATCACAAATTTTTTAATTTGTCAATAGCTTTGTAACATTTTTTTGTTTTCCTGATTACTGAGCAATCACAACATCTGTAATAAGTACCTCGAGCGCTATTTCAGGAGATTCTATTGTAATATGAGAGCCGTGCATCGCTTCTCTTTTTCCTCCCAGCATAACCGCGCAGTTTCCTTTTGTTGCCTTCCCTGCCATTCTGAATTTTACCGTATATCTTTCCGGCACAGGAGCAAGAACCATACTTCCGTCTGATTTTTTCAGTTCCTTTTCATAAGGTTCTATGCTGATTATTTCTTTTATTTTCCCGATTTCAACATCATTTGCATCAAACCAGGGCAAATCCATACTTTTGTTTATCGCATCTACGCTTTCCTGCCTGATATTCTGTACTGTAACCGTATATTCGCAGTCTTTCATTGATCCGCCGGCAAGTCTTGAGCCGGGGAACACGAATTTTGCACCTATAACCGCAACCGCAAGTATTACACATACCACAACTGCTATATCAATAATGCTTATTTTACCAAAAAGCTTTCCTTCTTCATTGATAAACATATTATTCGCCCTCCTTCTCAAGTTTAAGAATAACTGCATCCGTTGCCAGTCCTGCCGTCTTAATGGTTACCGCTCTACCCACCTTAATGTCCATATCATTTACCGTATATCCGGTCGCCGATTCCTTATAAGGTGTACGTATAGTAACATCAAACGCATATTTCTCCGGCACCTCCGACATAACAAAAATCCCTTCATTGCTATTTTCTGCAACAGTTTTATAAGGTCGCGCCTCGCCTACTGTCACAACTTTTCCTATAGCTGAACCTTTTCTCACATCAAAAACATCGTCTCCTGCCTTTACTTTGTTTAAGTATTCTTCAGGAACTCCCTGAATTTCAACCGTATAGTTCATTATTTTCTCTTCCCCGTTGTCAGACATCTCCCAACCGCCCAGTGCATAATATCCGAAAACAGCCAGAACCAGGATAACTCCCGCAATTATAAGAGCGTCAAGTGCATTGAATTTAATCTTGTTTTTCATGACCATGTTCCTCCTTTTATTTAATCAGCGACAGATACACATCTTCAATCTGTCTGCTTACATTTTCTGCTGTAAATTTCTCGACAAACGTCTTCGTAGCTCCTTCTGAAAGCTTTTGCCTCAGCTCATCGTCAGAAAGAATCTTTTCTATTTTCTCTGCCAGCTGTCTGCCACTATGTGTTTCTACCAAAAATCCGTTTACGCCATCTGTAATTACTCCGGGATTTCCGCCATAGTTTGTAACAACAGCAGGTATTCCGAGGCTCATTCCTTCCAGCAGGGCAATACTTGTTGCCTCTGTTCCAAAGGATGCGTTCACGCTTACGTCGGTTATTCCTATCAGCTTGTTTGCATCGGAAATAAATCCTGTAAAACAAACGTCCTCATTGCCTTTGAGCTCACTTTCAAGACTTCCGTTACCTGCAGCGATAAATTTTATACCTTTCCCCTTTAAAATCTGTGCCGCTTCAATGAAATCTTTATGTCCCTTAACCGCCTCCAACCTTGCTACAAGAGAAACTACCCTTTCGCCTTCCGCTACACCGAACCTCTCTCTTGCCGCCTTCTTTTCTTCTTCCGTAAGTGGCGCAAGAGGTTTTATTCCGTTTAATATAACTTTTATTTTCTTTTTATTTATACCTACGTCCGTAAGATTATCTGCCGCTGCTTGTGCTACCGCTATAATCTTATCGGAAAACAAAGCTGCAACGGTTTTGTTTATAAGCTTTCCTACAGGGCTTTTCATAAAAGCCGTCGGCTCGTATACACAATGACGTGTATATACCACACCTTTTACTCCCGCCAGTTTAGCCGCAACTCTCGCCGATAATGCTCCGTGACAGTGTACTATATCACAGTCCAGCTTTTTAAACAGTCTTCGCTGGGCAAATATGCCTCCGATTGACATGGATTTATCAGCAATTCCGTCTGCCTCAACTACAGTTGCACCTGTTTTCTCCAGTTCCGGCACAAGCTTACTTCCTTTCGGAACGACTACTGTCAGGTCAAATTTTTCTTTATCATAATTTTCAGCAAAGGTTACTATGCATTTGCCGGCTCCGCCTATGTTTGTATCCGAAATTATATTTACTACCTTTATCTTATCCATGCATTTTCTCCTTTACCGATAAATCATACAGCACTGCACCGAGTGCAATTACCATAAAGAAAAACATATATATTCTGTAATTATACCATACATTATCAAACATGCCCTGAATAAGATAACCTATCATCGCCGCACCCAGGCCCACTGCCATGGGATTGTATTCCGGGTTTTGTTTCCCTGCACCGCCTATATGCTTGAAATACTGTACAAGCAGTACCGCTACCGCAAATACTCCTACAATGCCCATTTCGCAGATTATATGCAGATACAGGTTATGGGAATGAGGTGCCGAAATAGCATTAAGAGCATAATTTGGATATATGCTGTTGAACGCATCTGTACCTATACCTATTCCGCAGTACCAGAAATCTTTCAGCATTTTTATAGTTCCTTCCCAGATAAAAACTCTGTAGGACGTAGAACTGTCCGCTGTGTTTCCTATAGAAAGGATTCGTTCAACTATAGATTCCGGTATCACAAAAGGAAGTGCGAATATTCCCAGGAAACAAAGCGCAAGGGTTTTTCTTCCGGTAAACATCAGCATAATTCCCATAGAAGCTATAAGTCCTATCCAGCATCCTCTGGAATATGTCAGAATCATTGATGCCGCCTGCAATACCAAAGCTATGATATATGCAAATTTACGGTTTGGTTTGTCAGTCATTATAAGTCTCGCAAATGTAATCGGAATCAATATCAGCAGATATTCGCCGAATACATTGGGATTACCGAACGTAGAATATATTCTTCCGCTCATACTTTCAAACATTTCTGTATCCTGCCACGTTGTTGCCGCCTGACCGGATACCATCTGATACAGACCGTACAGCGATACAAGCACCGACACTGCTACCATTGAATCAATTATTGTATAGAAAAAGGTCTTATCTTTTATTCCTCTTCTTATAATATAGAAAGATGCCACAAAAACCGTATATATAGCAGCTATAGGTATGCTTGCTGTTTTTGCATACGAATTTACCACACCGTACACAAGAGAAATACACATTAAAAGAATTGCCGTATCAAACATATCAAATTTTATATGTTTATCATTTCCGCCCAGATATGCAATAAACAGCCCAAGCATTGTCAGAATGCTCACGCCGGCTACTGCCATTGTAGGCATAAACGGAAAAAATACCAGAATTATAAAAATTCCCGTTTTGGGACGTGACAGCACAAGCGTCAGCCCAAATGCTCCGCCGAGAATCAGATACCAGTAAGGAAGAAGGGTTATTGCACCTATTATGCTTCCCGATATGATTGCCGCTGTTGCCGAAACGTGTTTTCTAGCTCCCGAACGAATTTTTGTTTTTTCTGAAAGCTCTGCTAGTCCAAAAATATTTTTAATCCGGCAGCCTTTATAAATCCCCGCCGGCGATGCCGTAATAAACAATCCTATTACCGAAATTATGCCCAGCATAAGAGCAAATGCTCCCATACCTCTGCCGAAAATATTGCTTACCGCACATTTGACAAAAACAGCTATAAACAGCGTGAGTGCATAATAGTGAATACTTACCGTATGCCAGCTTCTGAGCATATATCTGAAAAAACTTACTACCGTACTGTCTTCTGATACAGTTCCGATTTTTACAAAAATTCTGTTAAATAATTTATAAAAAATTCCAAAAATTCCGTTTACTGCTCCTGAAATCTTGCTATCTTCTCCATTGCCGGACTTAAGGGAAAATATATGGTAAAGCAGACTGTTTCTGTAAAGCTTGCCTATGAAATCGGCAATTTTCGTAAAAATCCCGAAATATCCGCTTTTCGTAAACAGTTTTTGCAGCAATGCAAAAAAACTTACAAGTCCTGTTACAATAGCACTCTCTTTAAACATTCCTTATCTCCTCCTTAATTTGTCGGTTATAAGCTTTATTTCATCTATTCGCAGCACGACAGCTAAAGCCACATAAACTATGGCTCCTGTCGCCGCAGGGACAGCAAAGGTTATTACTGAGTTTATAAATCCTTCCGTGCCACAGATATCTGTCATTACTTCTCTGAGAAGATATATTACCGTTCCCATTAATGCTCCCATAAGAAGAATTCTGCCCGCTTGCAGACTGCCGATATTAAAATTACCCAGTCTCGGTTTTATTCTTATAAACGAAATCAGGCACCAGACAGCCGCCGAAACCGATGCCGACAGAGCCAGCCCCGCAATTCCCATAAATTTTGAAAGTACAAAACATAATACCACATTGGTAACTATACCACCTACCGCAATTATCATAGGCGTTCTGCTGTCAAGAGACGAATAAAAAGCTTTATTGAAAATCTCCTGCAAACTGTACCATAACATTCCCAGCGAATAAAAGAACATCGCCGAAGCCGTCAGTATTACATCGTTTTCTCCGAATTCCCCTCGTTTATATACAATACGTATAATATCCTGTGACTGTACCAGAAATACAATAGCAATCGGAAGGACTATCAGAAGTACCATTTTTATGCTTTGTATCAGCGTTTTCGACCATTCGCTCTTGTCTTCTGAAACCCACGCTCTTGACAGTTTCGGGAAAATATAATTTGTCAGCGATACAGCAAACACACTTGCCGCTATTATGTAAAGTCTGTTTGCATAGTTAAGTGCTGATGCTCCGCTACCGCCGTTCATACCCGTAGCAATCGCCGTATTTACAGTTGTATTTATCGGCTGTACCCACGAGGCGAAAAGCACCGGTAGTGCAAGAGTCGCTACCTCACGCAGCCCGCTGTCACGCAGTCCTGCTCTGATATCATATCGGTATCCTTTTTTGTATGCCGGAAGTACCAGCATCAGAAATTGCAGAATCCAGCCGGCAAACAATGCCGTCGCCAAACCGCAGACTCCCCATATATTGTTTAATGTAAGCAGATATATTATGCACACCGCATTGGATACGAGGCTCATAATTGCCGGTATCTTAAATTCACCCAGCGACTGAAGCAAGCCTACAAGAGTAAATGCCATTCCCGTAAAAATCACCATAGGAAACATTATTCTCAGCAATTCCGATGCCATGTTCAGCGTATAGGCTCCCTTTTCATCCGAAGAAAAAAGTGATATAATCTGTGGTGCAAAGCATACGCCTATAACAGAAAGTCCCGTGGTTACAAGTATTACAAAATTTAAAAATCTCGTAGCAAACAGGTTTGCTCTTTTTTCATTTTCTTTTTCAATAAATTTATTGTAAACAGGGATAAATGCAGATGAAATAGCCGAGCACAGTATCATATCGAAAAAATTTACCGGTATCT
>JAZOTK010000059.1:0-3393 GCA_045657605.1 Clostridia bacterium | reverse complement strand
CTTTTCATCATATACCGTTGTAAAAAGTATATGCTTCCCATGATGAATATGAAAATCGCATACTCCATTGTCAGAACTACGATTTTCAAAATCTTTATCTTTAAGATAAATTATTTTATATTTGTATTCGCCTTTAATTTTCAAGTCTATGCTAATGAGATTTCCAAGATATATCTGATCTTTAACAATATGTATTCCTGCTATTTGATTAAGTTCATAGTTTTTCTTTCTTAATCCTTTATAACACAGTTTATTATTTTCTATTAATAAGCCCTCGTTTCTGCAAAGCAACCATAACACCGTAACTAGAATTGTAAGTCCACAGGCTATTGTAAAAGAGAATTTAAAAGTATTTTCTTGTATTCCGAATACTATAAGTGCAACATCTGCAATCAAAGTAATAATCCAAAGAAACTTCGCAGAATAATTATCAGCTTTTATAAACAACTTCATTTCATTCTCCTTTCGCCAAATTTTGGCATATCCATATTATTCATATCAAGTCAGAAGTAAAAAATTATTCCTTTATCCACCAACCACTACCATCAATAAAACCATTTCTTTTCATAAAAGGTTCTAATACCACAATTTGTCCTTTTTCCGGTATATCAACACCTTCGGATTTAAGTATGTTAAATATCATATTCCTTAATTTATCAGATAAAGCAAACCACATATCAGTTCTTTCCGCAGCTTTTTTATGTTCTTCTGTTCCCGCTTCAAAATCATATTCTTCATCTTCTATCCACCAAGCCTTATTATGAACAATTGCAAATAAATCAGCAATATCCTTTTCTGTTTCAATTTCATCAAATATTTGATTTGCCTTTTCAATTGTCAAATCAGGCATCGGTTCTTCGCACATTACGAAAATATATTTATTAGTGTTTGTATTTTTCAAAGTTTTACTTCCTTTCACCAAATTTCGGCAATCCTTATAGGCTCGTGTCAAGCTATGAACAAAAATCATTATTTTTTCGCAATTACAATTGGTTGATAAAATCCCGTTTCTTCAGGGAATTTCCATACTACGCTGCTGAAACCGACAGCAAGAAGCAGATTAGTAATTTCTTCTCTGCGGACTGCCCTGTATTCGCATTCAAATTTACTTGTTTTAAGAGTTTTTTCGTCTTCAATAATATACTGAATAAGTTTGTAACAATCACCGTCCCAGTCCCACGTCTGGAAGGATACTCTCTTTCCCTTTTCTGTCTTATGTATATATGGTGCAGAATATGGTGGCTTGCTATTAAGCAAATCATCATAGTCTCTGATACTTGCAACAAACATACCGCCCGATGCTACCCGGTTTGCGATGCTCCCGGCAGCCTTTTTTAAGTCACTCTTTGTAAGCATATGCGGCAGGGCATTATCCATAGCGATAACAATATCAAATTCATTCGAAAAAGTTTCAGATAATGTGCGAAAATCAGCGTTTTCAAAGCAAATCTTTACATCGTTTTCTATAGCTCGTCTTCTTGCTTCTTCAACTTCTCTATCACTTATATCAGAAGCCGTTACATTGTATCCCAGAGCAGCAAGTCCTATTGATTGTGTTCCAATACCACAGGCACAGTCAAGAATTTCAGACTTGTTATCATATCCGTTTTCTTTAAACAATTTATCTAAAATTAAGGCTTGCTCTTTCACCGCCTCTTGCCAGTCAAGAAAAAGTTTATCATATTGCGTAGCCAAATTATCATAAAAACTTTGTATGATGTCCATATCGGCATTCCTTTCCGTATTCAAATCCCGCCAGTTTTTATGTCGCCGAATTCAAATCTTTATCCAATTTTATTATATCACTTTTTTGTCTTTTTGTCAAATAAATCCCCTATCTCTCCTCTTTTTCCGCACATATACAGTTGATACGGAGTTACCGTACCTATTATTCTTCCTTTTTTATCCCGCACTGCCCCTATAGAATTACACGGCAGTGAATTTGCAATATCGGTAATATCTTCCGAAGATTTCACTTCATATACCGAGCATCTTCGCATTTTACCACGGTCTGCGGCGGCAATTTCCGTTACGGGATTATAAAGCTCTCCCTTTGCGCTGAAAAATACAAAGACTCCCACATACAGCAGACTGAAATTATATTTAGTAACCATCAGTATACAAAGACCGCAGAATATCATTATTCCGCCAAAAATACGGCCTGCATATTTTACAATTCGTTTTGCGGTTTTTCTGTTCATACACCTGACAAGGCAACCGTATAAAACCTGCCCTCCGTCCAGCGGATATGCAGGCATAAAATTGAGCAAGGCAACAGAAATATTCGCCGCAAACAGACTGTAATTACAAAAAATATATCCAACCACTGCAAGAAAAAAGCTTGCCAGCGGTCCGCTTATCGCCACAAGACTTACCTCGCCGGGTGAAAATCTTCCGCTGACGGATGAAAGCTCTATCCCGAATCCGTGAATAATGAAGCTTTCCGGTTTATATCCCAAAGCCCGCGCACAAAGAAAATGAGCCAGTTCATGCACCACAGCGGCAAATATGATATAATAAAAATCTGCACCGCCGAAAATAAGAATACAGGCGGCACAGATAAGCATTGAATAATCAGCAAATAAATTTTTATATATTCTGAAAATAATCTCACCCACTTTCAGGGAATAACCCGGTTATTGTTCCGATTCCGGCTGCGGAGTCGGCGTAGGCGATGGCGTAGGCGAAGCGACCGGAAGTTCTTCTATCTCTCCGCTTACCGGAACAGTATCTCCTCTGAATCTTGCTATCAGACCATCAAAATCTGCCGTATATTCAAGGAAATGCTTTGCATACACCATAGGCGTTTTCCCTCCCGGCAGAGGTGCATCTTTAAAAAACATAAAACAACACAGAATTGCTATACATATTAAAATCTGTATAAAAATGCCGCCTCCCATTTGCGATTCTTCTTCATATGTTTTTCTTCTGCGGTTTCTCTGTGAACTCAAACCATCATCTCCTATCTGTAATTTCTAATTTGGTTCCTATATATTTATATTCGTATCTTTGCGAAAATAGAATACCCAAGGCTTTTTACGCTAAATTCTGCAAACGGAGCGACTGTCTCACATTTCGCGGAAGAATATTTGGCAAATATATAATTCTATAAAAAACACAGACAGAGGTTTAAATTTTTCTCCGTCTGTGTTTTTTGTCTATCTGCGGTTTATTTTATCTGATAAATCACCATACAAAGGCGTTGCTAATCCAAACCCACCCGAAACGGTTAGTATTTGACCTGTGGTATAAGCAGAATCGTCTGATGCAAAATATACAGCGGCGGCAGCTATTTCTTCAGGAGTTCCCATCCGCTTAAATGGAATATGGCGCATAAACAGTTCTCTGAATCCCTCTGTCAGATTTTTTTCTACAGCATCAGTCGCAGTCATT